>QHUV01000700.1 GCA_003222065.1 Gemmatimonadota bacterium
TGGGAGATGCGAGTTCGCGCGCGAGCCGCTCTCGCATTTGCGCGTTCACGACCAGATAATCTCGCGCGCCGGACAAAAGCTGAAGCAGCACGAGCTCGTAGTCCTGGTTGGTGTCCAGGCCAAGCTCGCGCCGATGGTGGCGATACGGCAGGATGTTCTGATAGAGCTCCGCGGCCTCGAACGGCTGCGTCAGATACGCCGGGTAGCGGCTTTGAACCGTTTGGACGAGATGCCGAAAGGTGCGATCAAGGGCGTCCATCGTTGAGCGATGCTCCAGTCTAGCGCGGAAATCAGGGTCGGGACGCCTCGTCTCTGCTTCTGGCGCGCGACTCCTGCGCTGCTCTGATCTTGTTAGCGCCGAATGCGTTCAGCACTCGGACTGCGACGTTGTCTCTGCCTTTCTTGCCGTCGCCAAAGCCTTGCCAATACCCGACGGCCATACCAAGCAGCAGACCCACGATAAGGGGCTTCATATCGACTCTCGCTCACGTTTCCCTTATCACGACGTGAGTGAGCCTTTCGTCACGGCTGGCAAGGCGCGGGCCGGTCGGAATGGGCGCCCGGCCGGAAAGGGATCAGGTTCCGCCGTCATACGGCCCTTGTTGCGTTCGGATGCGAGCCACTCCTCGAAGCCGGACGCGACGAGGGCCACAGAGGTGGTCTGTTCGCGGGCGGCGCGCATTGCCAAAAAGTTCGCGTACTCGTTCTGCGGATGCCCACCGTGGCCGCGGACCCACCGCCACTCGACGAGATGCGGCGCCGCTTCGACGACCGCGACTTGCCAAAGCTCGAGGTTCTCGATGGTTCCTCCCTTCCTGCGCCAACCTCGTGCGTTCCAGCCGTGAACCCATTCCGTCATTCCTTTTACGAGGTACTGCGAATCACTCGTGAAGACGACACGAAACTTCGAACCCTTCCGAGAAATCCCACGAAATGCTTCGATAACACTGCGCAGCGCCATCCGATTGTTCGTCGTCGCCGGCTCGGAGACCCAATAGTCGAATCGTGTGAGGCGTTCGGTACGCGAGTTCCAATACTCGATTACACCGCCAGCCCCTCCGGGGTTGCTTCCCTCGCGTCCGTTGCCGAGACACGACTCGTCGGCAAAAATCGCGAGCAATGGCAACTCCCTGTGACGGTCGTCACTCACCCGACGACCTCGATGGAGTCGATCTCGTCGAGATAGACCGTCAAGGAATCACCAGTAGGTCGTCGCACCTCGATGACCTCGCGACCCTCGCGCAACCGCAGCTCGATGGGCACGACCACGTACTCAATGCCCGCGCGCCAAACGACGATCCGTTGCCCAACACGAATCGCGCGCTCGAGCGCGTCATAGTCCCGATGCGAGAGAAAGGCCAACGTCATGCTCCTTTGCGTGTCCACTCCATGGCGAGCGCCGCGAGAACGAGAGTCGCCCGCTCGATCTCATCGACTCGTACAAACTCTTCCGCGGCATGCGCGAGGGCGATATCGCCCGGCCCGAAGCAAATCGCTGGAATTCCGGCTTCGTTCAAAATCGCCGCATCGGTCCAGGCGCTCATGCCGGTGACGGTGACTTCTTCGCCGCACGCGCGCAGAGCGCTATCGAGCGCGCGCACGATCGGCGCGTCCAATGGAACGTCGCTCGGCGGCTGCTCGAAAATCAGCGACACGCTCGCGTCGAGCTCCGGTCGTTGGGCACGCACGTGAGCGAATGCGTGTTCGATCTCGGCCATTACCGCTGCGGTGGTCTCGCCCGGTATTGTGCGCCGCTCGATGGTGAAGTGACAGCGGTCGGGGTAGGTGGAGAGGCCGATACCGCCGGTGATCGTCGAGGCGTGAAGCGATGGACGTCCAAGCAGTGCGTGCTCGCGCGTCGGCAACAGTTCCGCGTCGAGGGCATCGAGCGATGCGAGAAGCAATCCAGCATGGCGAATGGCATCGACGCCGACATCCCATCGACTTCCGTGTGCTGCGCGACCTCGCACGGCGACATCAACCCAGGCGAAGCCTTTGTGTGGTCAGAGGAGCCGCGACCATACAGTCGCCCTTCGCGCACCGACGCATCCCATGGAGGGTGCGACATGCCCTCCACGCCCACGACGTCGATGTGGCCATTGAGGATCAGTGAACGCGCGCCCGGCTCGCGTCTTCCAACGCGGGCAATGACGTTCGGACGTCCAGGGGCGGCATCGCGTACCTCGACCTGAAAGCCCCACGCCGACAGAGCCTCAGCGAGCACGCGCGCGACGCGTGCTTCGCCCGGTGCCCCGGCGACAAGCGTCGGATTGCGCGAGTCGACGCGCACCAACTCGCGTGTGAGTGAAACGGCGTCGCCGCTCGCGATGCTCATGAGCTGCTCACGAGGAGAGTGACGCCACCGTCGTCGTTTCCACGCCTCGCATTGCGAGAGTGTAGGGAAGGACCGGCCCGAGCGCAGAGACAGCGGCAGCGACGTTCGACTCGAGGCCGCGTCGCGACATAACCAGCACACAACCGCCGCCGGAGGCTCCAAGCGCCTTCGCTCCGAGCGCGCCGGCCGCGCGCGCCCGCTCGACGATCGCATCGATGCGACGTGTGGGGATCGCGGGATGGAGCGAGCGCTGGTGCGCCCAGTGCTCGCCGACGAGAGAAGCCAGTGCGTCGATGTCAGCGCGCTCGAGCGCGCGCGCCATTTCCTCGGCGAGCTCTTTCATGCGTCTCAATGCGAAGAGCACCTTCGTGTCCCGACGCTCATAAGCGCTCGTGACGGCGGTGATCGTATCTCCCGAGATTCGTGATTCGCCGGTGTAGACGACGATGCACCGCCGCTCCAACTCTTCGCGTGCCTCACGAGTAAGTGGAATCTGGCGGACGTCGGTGCCGAGATCGGAGAATCGGAGCGCCAGCGCACCACCGAACGCTGACGCATAGTGATCCTGCCGGCCACCGGCGACGCCAAGCTCCTCGACTTCGGTGGCCCGACTTCGCTCGGCGAGGTCTGCTGGATCGAGTACTGCTCCCGCGCATCGACTGAGCGCACCGGCGAGCGCAACGCCAGCAGCGGA
>QHUV01000133.1 GCA_003222065.1 Gemmatimonadota bacterium
GCCCAGAGCGGGGGCCGTTGGTGGCGAGCCTTCGCTGGCGGTTTCGCATCGAGCATACTTGCACACGAGGGCGCGCACGTCGTCGCCTCGTACGTCGTAGGTGGCCGGCCCTCTTTCGGCTTGAATGAGGGTCGCCCGACGATCTACTCCGGAATCGACGCGAAGCTCGAGCCAGGAAAACAATTCGTGTTTTCGTCGGCGGGACTGACGGTCCAATCGCTGATCGACGAGAGCATTCTCGATGCGCCCCATGCGCCCGCGCCCGCGGGCGCGTTCGAGCGGGGAGTGTTGACCGGTGGCATCGCGACCTCGCTTTTCTACGTCACGATTGGCCGCACCGGAAGCGTCTCTGACGTCGACTACATGGCACGCACGTCCACCCTGTCGAGGACGACGATCAGCGCGATTTTTGGCGGGGTCGCGCTCATCCACATTTGGCGGATCACTCATGACAATCGGTACGCGGAGTTCTTCGCTCGGCCGAATCCGTTAGGCGGAATGCGCGTCGGCGTTACTCTGGATCCGTGACGCATCGGTCTCGCGCTCAAGGGTTCGCTGCGAAGACACTTCCGTCAGCGAAGCGCGCGATAAGATGAAGACCGATCGCCTTCCGCAGAGCCTCGACGCCGATCTGGTCGGGACTCTGCCAATCGAAGGCGACGACGATGCCGTTGCGGGCACGCAGCGTGTCGACGAATTCGTGGAGCGTGGCGGCGTCGTCCTGCTCGGGCAGCTCGTGAGAAGCACGCCCAAGCTGGAGATAAACCGCTGACGGCCAATTGGAGTACAACGGCCGGCGTGGCGCGTTGGCACGAGCCCAGGCAAGGAGCGGCGACGTCCGCCACTGTATCTCAGTGAGGTCGTGTCCGTTCTCGAGCGTGTAAGAGACCTCGTCACTGGTGGCGCGATAGGAGGCGAGCCACCATGAGAGGAAGACGACGGCGCTCAGTACGCGCAGCGTCCGCCGACTGTCGCGCCACGCAACGCTCGCCGCGACCGCGATGATGATCGTGACCAGGAGAAACAGAGGCGACAGCAAACGCTCATCGAACGGAATACCGGGGTCGGCAAGGAGTCGGGCCGCGACGAGGACCAACACGTAGGAGACAGCGAGCATACTTGCCGCGACGATGAGCGCCAATTGCTCGGACGTCGACGTCGCCGGTAGACGCGCGAGCGCCGCCGCGGACCGCGCGCCGCGCCTAACGATCCAGACCATGGCGGCGAGCAGAACGAGCGCAATCACAGGACGTCCGGGCAGGACGTCATCGGATTCCAGCGGCACGAGCCAGGCGACGAAGGTCGAAGCAGCCGTCCGCAGTGTCTCGAGAATGCCCGGGTATGCACCAAGCGTGCGAATCGCGCCGACGCCGCTCGTTAGGTGGACATACATCATCCATCCGCCAAGCAGTAAGAGTGTCGGCGAGAGGGCGTAGACGCCGCGACGAAGACGTTCGGCACGCATTCCGGGTTGAGCGATAACCCAGACGGCGACCGCCGCAACAACCGAAATGCCAACGTAGCGAACGAGTACCGCCGCGGCCGCGGCAATCCCTCCGGCGCAGCTCCAAAGCAGGCGGTCGCGCTTCCCTTTGCTTTCAGCCAAGCGCAGCATCGACGCGAGCGCGCACGTCGTGCAGGCGAGATAGAGCGGCTCACTGAGCACGGATAGGTGCACCTCGACGAGGGCCGGCATGACGAGAAGCGCGGCCGCCGCGGCAACGCCGGCGACGGTGACGGCAATACGTCCGACGAGCCAGACGACGAGGGCGATGTCGATGAATGCGGCGACCGCATTGATGAGACGAGCGGCCTGCACCGACTTCATGCCGAGCGCAGTCGGGAGGGCGATCGCCGACGAGTAGCCGGGCGGAAAGTGCGAGAGCGTGGACGCGCTGTCCGTCGCCCGCCACTCGGCGATCGGCACACGCAAGCCGTGTCCGCGGGCCAGTGCTTCCGCCGCGCCGAGATACGCTGCGGAGTCAGGATCGAGACCAGGACCAGGCGGCGGCGTGAGCTCGAAGACCAGCAGTGCGGCGACCGCCCCCACGACCAGCGCGGGCCAACTGGCGAAGGGCTTGCGTCTTCGGGTTATCTTCGGTAGATCCGGTGTATTCACTATGACTCGAGCTTTGTCTCCGGAAACCGCCGCCCTGGGGCGCGCGACACAGGGCGCGTTGTTCGCCGACGCCGCGCTTGGCATTCGCGTACTGCCCGTGATCGGGGAGCAGAAAGATATCAGCTACTACGGCTCCGTCGCGCGCGGCGTGCTGAATGGGCCGGAGGTGACGGGGATGGGCTTCTGGTCCATCAATCCGTATGTCGGCTGCGCCTTCGGCTGCGCGTACTGCTATGCTCGTTATGCACATCGGTACGTACTCGAGCGAGCCGCGACGGCGAATCCCGAGCACGATGGCCTGCAACGGGACATCGCGTCGTTGCCGCCATGGCTGGCGTTCGAGCGGCGGATTTTCGTCAAGGAGAACGCTGCCGACGTGCTGCGGCGGGCGTTGCGCAACGGATCTGACCGGCATCTGGCGTTGCTCGGCGAAGAGAGCATCGTGATTGGGACAGCGACGGATCCCTATCAGCCAGCGGAGCGGCGCTTTCGCGTAACGCGCAGCGTGCTCGAGGTGCTCGCCGAACACGCGGGGCTGTCGATCGTGATTATCACGAAGAGTCCTCTGGTCACGCGCGACGTGGATTTGCTCCGTCGCATCGCGCGGAGCTCAGAGATCACGATTCATCTTTCGCTCATCACGCTCGATCGGAACCTGGCGCGACGACTGGAGCCGCGCGCGCCGACGCCGGAGGCACGTGTGCGCGCGCTGGCGCGGCTGCGAGCGAACGGCATCGCGGTTGGAATCAACGTGATGCCGGTGCTGCCCGGGATTACGGATAAGCCGGAGGAGCTGGAGCGGCTGGTGCGGACGGTGGCGGAACAGGGCGCGACGTACGTGAATGCGTGTGCGCTGCGGCTGCAGTCGGCGGCGCGACAGCGCTACCTGCCATTCATCGAGCAGGAGTTTCCGGAGCTTGCGTCACGCTACCGCGCGACCTACGCGCGAAGTCACGCGGCGGGAGATCGGTACCGTGACGGGTTAAGAGACTATTTCCGGCGTGTGTGTGCACGATACGGCGTGCCATTCGGGCACATCGGTGATGGTGGAGAGGAAGACACGGGGGCGGAACCGCGACGTGTCGAGGAGCGGGAGGAGGCGGAGCAGCTCACGCTTTTGTGAACCACATAAACTGCGGATACTGCGTGAAGTGCGGATACCGCGTGAAGTGCGTTACGAATTCTGATGGCGGGCGCGCAGCGCCCGCTTTCCTTTTTCGCCCCGCTGTTTACGCGGTACCCGCTGTTTACGGTCGCGTTAGGCGGAACTTAGATGAGACTCGTTAGGGGTCCGATGTCGTAGTCGGCGATTTCGCCGCGACGGCGAGCCCACTCGCGCACGGCGCGGCGATCGTCTTCCGTCGCGCTGGCGTTGGGCCGAAAAAGGAGGCGCGCGAGGCCATCGGTGTCGGTGCCGACATCACAGGTGAGGCCGCGACCTTCCACGAGTCCGGCGAAGAAATCGTCCCACAACTCGAGCGCACCGTCTTCGCCCAGACCGTCGGTGAGATGGAAACGAATCGCGAAGCCGAGTGCGGGCTTGGGTGTGGCGTGATCCATCGCGGCCTCCTCTTCGAGTCGTCAAGTCGCGCGCGTGATCTGTAGCGTGGTGTGGACGAGGGGCATCGTCAAGCAAGCGGAGGTGCGGTCGTGGGCCTCCTTCTTGCTTTCGGTTTTTGTTCGGGATAGCTTATTCGCCCCCTCTCGGCGGTCGCAGGAGCGATTCGGCAGAACCACGATGCTCCCACAATCTCTCGTCGATCTTCTTCCCCTCCCCCTTCCTCTCTCCGCTTCAGCGGGGATCGATGTGGTCACGCTGCCGACGGGCGTGGAAGCACTGGATGCAGGGCTCGCCGGTGGTGGATTGCCGCGCGGGCGACTGACGGAGGTTGTCGGTGCGCGGGGAAGCGGGAAGGCGACGCTGCTGCGCCAGATCGTCGAGCGGACGCTGAGCCGGGGATGGGTGGCGTACGTCGATGCCACGCGCACGCTCGCGCCCCGGGACTGGGCACACCTCGGCGACGGCGAGGGGCTGTGGATGATCCGGCCGCGGGATCCGTCGCGCGCGGCGTGGTGCGCCGATGTGTTGTTGCGGTGCGGAGCGTTCGCGCTGGTGGTGATCGATTCGGCGCCGGTCGTGTCGCGAGGTGTGGCCGTTCGCCTAACGAGACTTGCCCGGGAATCCGGCGCCGCCCTCATCATCGCCGGAGAGGAGGGCGGCGGCCCCCTCGTCGGCGGCGCGGTCCGCCATCGCGTTAGGCGCGAGGCGGGCGGCGGGCGGCGCACCGGCGGCAGTGCCGTCATGCGCCATCCACCGCCCACCACCCGCGAGAGACGAATGATCATCGTCGTGGAGAAGGGGGGCGGAGGAAGGGGAACTCATCGAACCGTGGAGGTCAGCTGTGCAATTGGAGTGGCGCGTCGCCTGTGTACGCATTCCGAGGTTCCCGATCGGCGCGGTGTGGCGCGCCGCCCGGCGGGGCGACCTGGGAGCGACCGGCGTGCAGCTCCTGTTGCCGTTCCGGGCCACGGAGAAGTCGAGCCTAACGACCCGCGAGGCGTCCGGGTTCTCGCCCGCAAGCGCCGGTGCGCCGAGCCCGAGTTCGGCGTCGGCGATCTCGACCCTACTGCCCCCTTCCGGGCATTTGCCGGACGCCCGGCCTCTTCCGGGACATTGGGATGATTCGCCGATCGTCCTGACGGAGCTTGCCGGTCCGAAGACAACCGCGGGACGGCGACGATTGCGCGCCGTGTCAGCGGCGGCCGGACGCGCGGGCATTCGCGCGGGCATGACCATCGCCGAGGCGCGCGCCATTTGCGCCGAGCTGCACGAGTATCCCTGGGACGATGTCGCTGTCGCCGGCGCGACGACGGAGATGACGGCGCTCCTGCTCGAAGGGAGCCCGCAAGTCACGCCGGTCGCGGGAACGCCAGGAATGTGGTGGGTCGGCGCATGCGGGTTCGGTGGACGAAGCGGTGAGCGTGAGCTCGCGCATGCACTGCGGCGGCTAGCCGCACGGTGGCATCCCCGACCACGCGTCGCGATTGCCGACTCGTGCGTCGCGGCACGCGCCGCGACGTGGGCCGGCACGTCGTTCCAACAGGGCGACGATCACTCGCTCGTCTGCATCGTGCCGCACGGACATGACGCGGGGTATCTCGCGCCGGCGCCGCTGGCGCTCGTCCCGATGGGAGACGAGCTGCGCCTGGCGCTGCAAGCGCTCGGGCTGCGCACGGTGGGATCGTTCGCCGCCTTGTCGGCGGAGGACGTGGAGCGGCGGTGGGGGAACGAAGGACTCCAAGCGTGGCGGCTGGCGCGCGGGGAGGATCCTCGCCGCCCCGTCCTGGCGCGCGTCGCCGATTTGCCCATGGTCGACGCCGAGCTGCCCGTGCCGGCGACGACGATGGAACCGATACTTTTTCTCGTCCGCGCGGCACTCGATCGCCTAACGGGTCGGTTGGCCGCGCAGGGTCAGGCGGTGGCGGCGCTCTCGATCACGCTCAGTCTCGACGATGGACGCGGCGCGCTGCCGGCCAGCGCGCTCACCCGGGCGCACACGGTCACGCGCGAAGTGCGGCTCCCCCGCCCCGTCGCGCGCTCGACGCCACTCTTCGAGCGATGTCGGGCGTTGCTCGACACGTGGCCGCTGAGCGCACCGGCAATCGGTGTCGGGGTAGCGATCGTCGCCGCCGCACCGCTGTCCGGCGAGCAGGGCAATCTCCTCGATGCGGCGTGGCGTGACGCGGCTGCGGTTGATGCCGCGCTGGCGCGTCTGCGCGCCGAGCTGGGACCTAACGTGGTGGTGAAGCCGATTGCGCGCGATGCACATATGCTGGAGCGGGCGGGGGCATGGGCGGAGAGCGCAACTGCAGGAGGCGCGGCTGCCAAGAGCGCAACTACCAAAGGCGCAACTGCAAAAGGGGCAATTGCAAAAGGCGGGGATCC
>QHUV01000134.1 GCA_003222065.1 Gemmatimonadota bacterium
CTCGACGGACTCGCCGCATACACGCGCAACGAGGCGACACTCTCGTATCCGGATAACCCGGAGCGACTCCGTCTCGTCCACGCGAGTGACGACTTCTTTCCTCTGCTCGGCATCGCGCCGCTCATCGGACGACGCTTTGCGTCTGACGAATACGCCGTACGTCCCGCGAAAGTGGTGGTGTTGAGCTACGCATTCTGGCAACGTCGCTTCGGCGGTGATCGATCGGTCCTTGGCCGCGTGATCCCAATCGACGGCGTTCAACGAACTGTCGTCGGGGTCATGCCGCCGCGTTTCGCCTATCCCGAGGCGCGCACCGATCTCTGGATGCCGCTTCCACATTTCAATCCTGACAGCATCAACGATCGGGACAATCACTACTTGTTCATGGTGGCCCGACTCAAGCCTAACGTGAAGCTCGAGTCGGCATTTGCCGAAGCGAATGGCATGGCGAAGCGCTTCATGCGCACGTTTCCGAATCTCTACAATCCGCGTGAGCCGCTCACGCCGAAACTGAAGCCCGTCACCGACGAGCTCGTCGGCAATACGCGCCCGTATTTGCTCGCTCTCCTCGGCGCCGTCGGGTTTGTCTTGCTCATCGCTTGCGCGAACGTCGCCAACCTTCTGCTCGTGCGCAGCGAAGGCCGCCACAAGGAAATGGCGGTCCGTAGCGCGCTTGGGGCGTCGCGCTTTCGGCTGCTCGTGCAATTGCTCACGGAAAGCCTTCTGCTCGCGACAATCGGCGGATCGCTCGCTCTGCTCCTCGCATGGACCGGCGACCGTACCCTCGTTGCTCTAGCACCTGGGTCGATCCCGCGACTCGACGAGATCCGCGTCGACTGGCGCGTCATCGCGTTCACGGCCGTCGTGACGCTGGCGACGGGAATCATTGTCGGTCTCGTCCCCGGCCTACGCGGGTCTCGCGACAATTCCGCCGATGCGCTGAAGGACGCGGGAAGAACGACCGGCAGCCAGGGCGCGGCGCGCGGCGCCAGACGAGCACTCGTCGTCACCGAGCTGGCGCTGGCGGTGATCACGTTATCCGGCACGGGCATGCTCGTGCGCAGTCTGTGGAACTTGCAACGCGCGGAGCTTGGCTTCGATCCCCGGCATGTGCTCACCGGCGGCGTTGCGCTCTCGGCGCGTGAATACGACGACGCGCGCGCGGCCGTGTTCTATGAAGAGCTTCTCGTCCGATTGCGCGCGGTGCCTGGCGTCGTCAGCGCGGGGGCTTCCGGCTGGTTGCCGGTCGTCGACGCCGGTGGCCTCTGGGGCGTTCTTCCGGAGGGTCGCCCGTTCGTGCCGGGTCGGTCACCACAGGCGGTGCCACAGCAGATCACGCCGGGTTACGTGCGAGCGATGGGCCTTACGCTCGTAACCGGTCGCGATTTCACGTCGGCCGATCGAACCGAGACGGCGCCGGTGGTGATCGTGAGCAAGCGCCTCGCCGATCTGTTTTGGCCTAACGAGAGCGCCATCGGCCGCCGCATGAAGCTCGGCAACCCAACCATGCCCTGGATGACCGTCATCGGGGTCGTGAGTGACATTCGTTCGCGCGGCTTCGGCGACACTCCCGAGCCAACCATGTACTTCGCATACGCGCAAAGCGGCAAGACGGGCTATTTCCAGCCGCGGGCCATGTCGCTCGTTGTGCGGACGAGCAGCGATCCCGCCACACTCGCGACCGTGATGCGGGACGCCGTGCACGCGCTCGACCGCACCGTCCCCGTCTCGGACGTGCGCACGATGGAGCAGATCGTCGGCATCTCTATCGCCGACCGGCGCTTCAGCACCGCTCTCCTCGCCGGCTTTGCCGTGCTTGCGCTCGCCCTCGCGGGTATCGGCACCTACGGCGTGATTTCGTATGGCGTCACGCAGCGCAGCTTCGAGATCGGCGTCCGCATCGCCCTCGGCGCCGGCGATCGATCGGTGCTCGCGCTCGTGATGTCCGAGGGCCTCCGCATGAGCGTTCTCGGGCTTGGGCTTGGCCTCGTGGCGTCGATTGCACTGGGTCGTGCCCTGCGCGCGCTGCTTGTTGGCGTCTCGGCGATCGATCTGCCGACGCTTTTGATGGCATCGCTGGCGCTGGTGAGTGTGGCACTCCTCGCGTGCATCATCCCGGCTCGCCGCGCCACAACGGTGAGTCCGATAACGGTGATGCGTGGCCCTTGACGGGCGTGGATCTTTCCCGGGTCCCCATCATCCGTCAGTCATCGCGTGCAACTAGGCATTTACACTTTCGCGGAGACGACGAAGGATCCGCGCACCGGACACACCGTGACTGCCGCGCAACGGCTGCGCGACTTGATCGAGGAGATCGAGCTCGCCGACCAGCTGGGGCTCGACGTCTTCGGCGTTGGTGAGCATCATCGACCGGACTTCGCCGTCTCAGCGCCGGCCGTGGTGCTGGGCGCGGCGGCGGCCCGCACGAAGCAGATTCGCCTGACGAGCGCGGTGACCGTACTCAGCTCGGACGATCCCGTTCGCGTCTTTCAAGACTTTGCAACGCTGGACCTCATCTCCAACGGCCGCGCCGAGATCATGGCTGGTCGCGGCTCGTTCATCGAGTCCTTTCCGCTTTTCGGGCACGACCTCGACGAGTACGACGAGCTGTTCATCGAAAAGCTCGAGCTTCTGCTGGCATTGCGGGCGCACGAGCGCGTCACGTGGTCGGGCAAGCACCGGCCGCCCCTCGAGAACCTTGGCGTGTACCCACGTCCCGTCCAGGCCGAGATCCCGATTTGGGTCGCCGTCGGCGGGACGCCGCAGTCCGTCGTCCGCGCCGCGACGCTCGGCTTGCCGATGGCCCTCGCGATCATCGGCGGAGCGCCTCAGCGATTCGCGCCGTTGATCAAGCTCTATCGCGAGAGCGCGCGTCGTGCCGGCCGCGATCCGGCGGCCCTCCCGGTCGGCATCAACTCACACGTTTGGATCGCCGACGACTCGCGGCGCGCCGCTGACGAATTCTATCCGTCCTATGCCGACGTCATGACGCGCATCGGCCGCGAGCGCGGCTGGCCGCCGACGACGCGGGCGCAGTTCGAGGCGCTGCGCTCGCCGCGCGGCTCGCTCTTGGTCGGGAGCCCGCAGGAGGTGATCGACAAGATGCTCTACGAGTACGAGCTGTTCGGCAACGACCGGTTCCTGGCGCAGCTCACCGTCGGATCGATGCCTCACGACCGCGTCATGCACGCGATCGAGCTGCTCGGCACGGTGGTCGCTCCAGCCGTTAGGCAAGCGACGGCGGAGCACGCTACTCCCGCCTCCGAGTCAACCGAACCACAGAAGCTCTGACGCCTTCGCGTCATCCCCAGGGAGCCAGCGACGAGGGATCTGCTTGTCGACAGGTGCAGATCGCTCGCTGCGCTCGAAATGCCAACGGGGCCGTCACCGCTGCACACGCCAGGTAGCCGCCGGACCCGCGACGCCCGTGCGACTGATCGCCGTTACCGCAATCCAGGCCATGCGCAGCGTGTCGGTGGGAGTGAGTGCCAGAGGCCCATCGGTTGCCGGCAGCAGCCGCGCGCGCCACCGCTCATCGGTGCCTAACGTCTGAACGAGCCACCAGCGAACCGCCACCGCGTCGCCGGGCGAGGCGACGACGATGGCTCGCGTTAGGCTCGACGGATGCGCCACGTCGTCGATCGCACTGCCTTGCTGCACACTGCCTTCCGACGGGGGCGCGAGGAGGGGCATCGCTGGGGCGGCGGCGCCGAGCCACGTACTCGCAGGCGGCAAGGCGGGCTGTGCGTACTCGGCGACGCGAAGGGCATCACCGAAGGTGGCGCTGTCGCCATTCAGATGCTCCCCGAACGTCCGTAGCCTGAAGTGCACGTGGCCTAACGATTCCGACGTTCCCTGTCGCGCCGAGCGCAGCGCCTCGACCTCGCGCGCGATCTCCTCCGGCGCCCAGGGATCGTCGCGCGAGCCGACGCGCATCGTGAACAGTCCCGGCCACACATGCCGGGCCAACACGTTCTCGCTCCGCCACCACGCATCTAGCCGCGTGAACCGCTGCTCGTAGTTATCCAGCGGCCAATAAAGCTGCGGCGCCAGATAGTCCACCCAGCCCTCGCGCAGCCAGCGCCGCGCGTCCGCGAATGTCTCCGCATACGCATCCAGGCCAGTGATGCCTTGCGGGTGCCCAGGCCGCCAGATGCCGAACGGGCTGATGCCGACGAGTACCCAACGCTTCCTCGACTTGACCTCGCGGTACAGCGTGCGCACGAAGTCGTCGACGTTGGCGCGGCGCCAGGCGCCACGATCTGTCCAACCGCGCGCGACGCCATACCGCCGCCACGAGGCATTGTCGGGAAACGGCAGCGTCACGCGTCTCGTTATGCGCAGGCGCCGCTTGCCGTGCTTTACGGTACGCGTGATCGTCCCTTCCTCGAGATATGGATAGAAGTAGTCATCGAGATGGACGCCGTCGACGTCGTAGCGATCGACGACATCCATGATGCAGTCGAGCACGGCGCGGCGCGCCTCGGGAATCCCGGGATCGATCCACGTCGATTTTCCGTATTGACGAATCCATTTCGGATGGGTGCGCGTCACGTGTCCGGCGACCGGGCGCCCAAGGTCGTCCGGCGGCATGGCCCGGAAGGGATTGAACCACACATGCAGCTGCAGTCCGCGCGCATGCGCCTCGGCGACGGCCAGCGCCAACGGATCATACCCCGCATACTCGCCTAACGAAACAGGGTCTCGGCCGACGAGATAGCGTGACCAGGGCGCGTCGCGACTCGGATAGAGCGCGTCGCCCGCGGTCCGCACGTGGAGCAGCACGGCATTGAGACCGTCCGCCTTGGCACGGTCGAGGACCTCGCTCAGTTCCGCCTTCTGCTCCTCGACGCTCAACCCTGGCCGCGATGGCCAGTCGCCTCCCTCCGTCGGCGATATCCAGGCCGCTCGAAACTCACGGGCGAGCCGCGGAGGGACTGGTTGTGCACCGGCGTGCCGGGCGACGAGACCGCCAGCCAGCACAACGCAAGCAATAAATGCATACCGCCGAGCGTCGCTCCAGCGCCGGGCGACGCGATCATTTAACGACATCGATTTCACTGCTATCCAGCAAAGAGTTAGTAACTCTAAGGCAAGCCGCGCACCATGCGCCTTCCGGAGTGTAGCTCGCCGCGCAAAATTGGTCTATTGGTTAGACGCGCAGACTCTCCGCGAGTATTCGATCGAACACCTCGACGAGCCTATCCGCGTTGTCCTCGCTGAAGGCCATCGGCGGACGAATCTTGACCACATTGTGGTACGGACCATCGGTGCCGACGAGAATGCCTTCCTCACGCATACGGTTCACGACATACGATGCCTCGCTGTCTGCGGGCTCCAGTGATTCTCGATCGCGCACGAGTTCGACGCCGAGGAACAAACCAGAGCCGCGCACGTCGCCGACGAGCCGATGCCGAGCGACGAACGGTCGCAGTCCATCAAGCAGGGCCTGCCCGACGCGTAACGCCCGCGGCTGGAGTTGCTCGTCCCTCACGACGTCGAGCACGGCAAGCCCGATTGCGCACGAAACCTGATTGCCGCCGAACGTCGAGAAGTACTCCATGCCATTGGCGAACGCCTCGGCGATTTCGCGCTTCGCGACGACCGCGCCGAGGGGATGTCCGTTGCCTAACGGCTTACCCATGACAACCATGTCGGGGACGACACCCTGCGCGTCGAATGCTACTTCGCGCCCGCGCCGGGATCGCCGCGCTTGAACCGGCCCCGATAGTCGTCGGCAAGCGGCGCGACATGCACCCAGTCCGGTGCGCCCGTACCGCCGGGACCAGCGTGCTTGTACGGGCTGACGTCGATGAGTGAAGTCGTATTGCCATGATACGCCGCCTCGAGCACGACGGTGTCGCGTCGCCGCGTGAAGGTACGCGCGAGGCGTAGTGCGAGCTCGTTCGCCTCACTCGCCGAATTCACGAGGAAGACGACTCCATCGCTGAGCGACGCGGGCAGGGTCGCCGTCAATCGCTCTGCATACTCGTTCGCAATGTCGCTTGCATAGCGAGTGTTCGTGTTCAACACCGCCATCTGTGCCTGTCCGGCGCCGACAACGCGTGGATGGCAGTGTCCAACATGCGGCACGTTGTTATAAGCGTCGAGATAGCGGCGGCCGACATCGTCGTAGAGATACTGCATCCACCCCCGCTCGACCTTGACCGGAGACTCGTACGACAAGCTCACGTTCGCGCCAAATCGTCGCCGGCGCTCGGCGATCGTCGTTAGGCGATCGGGCAGTGGCAGCGGGAATCGCGCCGCCGGGACACGGACGAGCAGATTCGGATCCGGACACATGCTCCGCCAGACCGTACGTTGGCTGGCGGGCGCCACTCCTGGAAAGTCCGGACCGAGGCCGAGCAAGTCGGTGATGATCTGGAGGTGCAGATGCGGCGTCCAGTTCCCGTTCTCGCTAGGTGCGCCGAGCGCGGCGAACCGCTCGCCACGGGCAATGCGCTGGCCAAGGGCAATTCCATCGAGCGACGCCCGGCTCAGATGGCCGTAAAGCGTGAAGAATTGCTCACCACTGTCAGCCCGATGGCACAACAAGATGACGGGCCCGTAGTCCTGCGCTGTGGCGTTGTCGGCGAACGCGTGAACGACACCCTCCAGTGGCGCGTGCACCGACGTACCCGCCTCGGCAAAGAGATCGAGACCGATATGGATCGTCCGGCGCTCATTGTCAGGCGTCGCACCGCCAAAGAATGGTGCGCTGTAGAGTAGCCGTGGCTCGTCGTACCGCCCGATCGCCACCCCCGCCAGCCTCTCGCGCATGAGACTCTCGATGCGCGGCGTCAGCTCTGGCTCGGCGTTTTCGTCTGGATCTCCGCTCACCAGCGGACTCGCGACGCCGAGGTCGAGCACGACACACGGCTCGGTACGAAGGTCGACCTCGAGCACGGACGCGAACGTCTCGACATTTGCCCGGAGCCAATCGGTGACACGCTTGGCTTTAGGGCTGGGCTCGCGCCCCGCCGCATCTCGCCCGACGGCGACCGCAAACTCGTAATGCACGTCGGTCAACCGCGGCAAGGTTCGGCGGATCGCGGCTTGACTCACGCCGAGGTAGTCATTGTCCGGCCGCGCGCGCTGCTGGTCGATGGCGATGCTCGCGCTGAGCGCCAGCCGTAGGCACACGAGAGCCCAGACGACCTCGAGCTCCACGTCGTCATAGCTGAATTCCCGCGCCGCCCCGCGAACGAGAGCCGCAAAAATGGCCAGCGGATCCGCGGCGTCCAGCATCGCGTATCCAGCGGCGATGGCGAGATCGGCGATGCGCCAGCCGCGCAACATGTCCCCGAAATCAACGATGCCGGTCACCCGCGCGACGCTCGTTAGGCGCCGACGATCCCCATCCTGAGACGCGACGAGGATGTTGTGGTCGTTGAGATCGTTGTGAATGACCGACCGCGCGAGCGCGGGCTCGCGCGGCACGACACGTTCTCGCACCAGCGCGAGCGTCCTGTCGATTGCCGCGCCGAACGCATCGTCGGTGATTGCCGACCGCGATCCGGCCACCCGTTCCGCGGCGTGCGTTAGGTCCCAATGGAACACTCGCTCGAGCAGCGGATGCTCCAGGTTTTGCAGAGCCGCGGTGAGGCGCCCGATCTCGCGGCCGAGCTCCTCGAGCAGCGCGAGCGAACGATGCGGGACGTCCGCGAGCTGGACGCCGGGCAGGTAACTGACTGCCCATGCCAGGTGCCGCGCGCCCGCGCAATCCGCGATCTCCGTCAGCGCGCCGCCGCGAGTGGTACGGATGAGCCGCGGCACCGCCACATGACGCTGCGCGAGAGCTGCCAGAACGTGATGCTGTGCCTCCAACAACCCACGCTCCTCGAGCGCATTGGCGATCTTGAGGACGATCGCATCGCCGTTGTCCGCCTCGATGAGAAAGTTTTGATCGCGTTCGCTCGTGAGCTGCCGGGCCTGCCCGCGCCGGCCGTAATGCTCCCACGCGATCCGCGCCGCGTCAGCAGCGTTAAATGATGGTGTGTGCTCGAGCATCGATTCCATTGCGCCGGGCTGGTACAGCTTCATCACGGATTCCCCGGATTCAAGAACGGATTTCGCGGGTTTGCTCCTCTTCACTACGCCGCCGCCCTCCACGAGCCCCGACGATGCTCTTGGTGACGGCACGCCAGTCGGAGTCCGACGCGAGGATCCTCCCGAGGTGGTTCACAAAGATCATATCGTCCGGGCTCGTGGGGCGCGGAATCGTAAGCGCTCACGGAGCAGATTCGTGGAATCCGTTCCATCCGGGAAACCCGTGATGAAGCCGTTCTCACCCTTTCGTCAGCGTCCGTCCGCGCGCTGTTGTCCGAGCGGAATTCTTCCGTACCGAGCGCGCGGCGAAGCTCAGGTCCTTCAGAAAGTTGTCCATGCCGGGTCTAACAACCGGTAAGTCGGAAAAGCGGCGATGCTCTCGTCCCAGGCCTTGGCCGACGGCGGCTCCGCTCCGTCTGGCCAATAAGCTTTCGGCCACGCCTTCTCCTCGTAGTGCGGCGCCCGACAAAACTCGAGAATATCGGCCTGGGTGAGGCGAATGTGCTCAACGAGCTGCCAGGCCGAATACGGTAAACCGGGGGGAACCCGCCCCCGAAGGGCCGGCGCGAGTCCCTTGACCGCGGAATCGAACCCCGCGTGGCCGTCCTCCCAGTCCAATATGCGGGCGATCTGTTCGCGGAGCTTGTCGTGAGGCATGGAGCGTGCGGGCGGGATTGGGGGTCGGTCTCGGTGTCGGTGTCGGTGGTCAGTGATCGGTTGCCGGTTAGAGTCTAACCGATCAACAACCACCGATCAGCGACCCCCAACCTAGCCGACTCGGCCCAAACGAGGCATACTGGATTGTCCCATTCGTAATCGGAGGTTGTCATGCCCGCTACGTCTCCGCCGATGGGGTCCGACCTGCCACCCGCCCCCGGCGTGCCGTTGGCTGACGCACGCTCGCTCGAGGAGTACTTCCGCGCTCGCTTCTCAGACCTGACTACCGAGGCGAAGTCGCATCTGGACGACGCGTCGACGGCCGCGCCGAAAGTCGTGGAAGGTGCATTCCGTCACGCATGGGAGGAGCGCCAGCACATTCAGACTCCCGAGCAGCTCGACGCCTTCCTCCACGACGAGGTTCGCCATGGAGCGGCGCGCGAGAAGAGTCGACGCGCGAGCCTCCATCATTACAGCGGCACCGCGCCGAAGGCGGCGCACGCGTCGACGACGGCAGATGTGGATCAGTCCTGGACACATCTGTCGCGATCCCTGCATCTCGTGCCAGACGATGTCAGCTCGTCGGCGTCGCAAGAGAGCGCGGCGCTGTTGCGACATGATGCCGCGGGTCACGTCGCCGAGCTGGCGAAGAAGCGTTCGTGGAAGGTGCCGATCGCCATCGGCGTCGCTGCGGCTCTCGTCGTCGCCGGCGGTATCTGGTACGTCGATCGCCTCGGCGACGAGGGCGCCATCACTGGCGCGCTCGCGGCACCCGACGCCCGAACGCATGTCGCCGCCACGGCGCAGCTGGCGATCGTCACCCTCGACGACGGCACGAAGGTCATGCTCACGCCGGAATCGAGGCTCATCGTCCCGAAACAGTTCGGTGACTTGATGCGCGCGGTGAAGCTCGAGGGCGAAGCGACGTTCACGGTCACGCCCGGACAACGCAAGCCCTTCGAGGTCCGGGCCGCCGACACCAAGACGGTGGTGACCGGCACCGTCCTCACCGTCCGCGCCTTCCCGAGTGAGAGCGCGGTGGTCGTCGCCGTCCAACAGGGAGGCGCCAGCGTGCAGGTGGGTGATAGTCTCCGCGCCGTCGCCGCGGGTCACGCCGTCCTGGTGTCGAAGAAGACGATGCGTGAGCCGACCGCGGTCGAGCTGCAGGAAGCGACGAGCTGGAATGATAAAACGCTCACCATCGCCAACCGACCGCTACGCGACGTTCTGCCTCAGTTGAAGCGCTGGTACGGCCTCGACATAAAGGTCATCGACACACCGCTGCTCGCTCGGATGGTCACCATGCAGGCTTCACTCGACTCGCCTAACGAAGCCATCACCGGCGTCTCGCAGAGCGCGAACGTGAAGTTCGGCTATGAGGGAAAGACGATGGTCTTCACGGACGCGAAAGGAGCGAAGAAGAAATAGCTCCGTCATCCCGAGCAAAGCGAGGGATCTGCTTTTAGTCAAATCAAAAGCAGATCCCTCGCTTTGCTCGGGATGACAAGAGTTGGTTCAACGCGCCAGCACTCGCTCCAACCTGCCGCTCCGCGCGAAAAGGAACGTCAGATTCCCGATGCTGACGGTGGTGTCGGTCGCGAGGATGCGCGCCTTCGGATTGTCGCGGCGAAGGACCTTTAGTACGCCCGAACGCATCGCCGGAGGCTGTTGGTCCTGCAGGACGCGCGCGACGATCTCCAGGTTCTGCTCCGCCGTGTCGTGGCTCTCCCCGGCATAGCTCACCTTCTTATCGGGCCGCACGATCAGCAGGATGCCGATCACGACGACCGAGACGCCGAGGAGAATGAAGAAGCTCCGGCGCCAGATTCTGCGACTGCGTCCGATGTCCGTCATGATCCAATCGGGAAGCCTAGTTCAAGGTAAAAGGATCGTCCGTGACACATCGCACATTGTCGGTCCGACCCTATTCCTCTAGCGAGCTCAGGCAAAAGCGTCATCACGGATCCCCCGGATTATCACCGATTCCACGGATCTGCTCCGTGAACTCCCATGACTCCATGCCCAACAACCGGACGATTGATCTTTGTGAACGACTCGGGATGGTCCCCGTGCCGGAGCCCGACTGTGCCGTACCAAAGAGCATCGTCCGGGCTCGTTGAGGGCGGAGGTGTAGCGGAAGAGGAGCAATCAGTGAAATCTGTTTGAATCCGGGAAATCCGTGATGAGTCGTTGTGGTTTAAAGTCCGCGTCGTCCGCGCTCACGCTCAGCCAGCCACGGCGCGCCGAACCCTCTCAACTAGCGCGGATGTACTTACACCCCGCATCCTGCGCGTGTAACGCCGCGAAGACCCCGGACGGCTGGAGGATCACTCCCGGCACCAGGAAGGCGATCGCCCGCTTGCGCGCATCGCTCTCGGTCGCGTTTTCCTTCTTCTGAATTGCTTCGACGACGTCCTGTAGCGCGAGGTTGCAGGCGAGCACGATCCCGCCGCGGGCGATGAAGCGGTCGAGCGCGACATCGTCGAACATCGCCGGCACTTCGTTCCGCGACGACGCGAGCAGCGCCGGGTTGCGATCGGTGCCCTGCTGGGTGACCGGGTGGAGCACCTTCTTCTCCTTCCCGATCGCGTAGCTGTCCCAGTACGCTTGCTGCATGGCGAGCTGGATCCCCGTATGCCGCAGCACCAACACGGCCGACAGCTCGTTAGGCTTTGCGCCGAGGACTTCCTGGTACTGCTTGCCCCAGATCGAGGCCCGCCATACCCCGTAGCCGCTGTCGATCTCGGGAACGTCGAAGATCGCGCGATACCTTCCCGTTAGGCGGTTGACCCAGCTCAAATCCCATTCTTCGGCACTCGGGGCGCGCGCCCGATCGAAAACACGGATCGAGGCATCGACCGGCAGCGGCAACCCGGCGACGAGCGCGCCGGCCGCAACCCTGCCGACAAAATCACGGCGATCGATAGGCATTGGTGGGTGGTGGTGGGTGGGTGGCGATGGTTGAATGGAGCGAGTTTACCATCTACGATCACCAACCACTAGCCGGCACCCACCGGCCAATTACAACGCCGTGAGCGTCTGTTGCCCAGTCCAGCGCTCTCCCGGCTCCAATCGCACCGGTGCGCCGATCACCGCGGCTTCGACGCAGAGCATACGCAGCCAACCGCCCGGTTCGAGGTCGCTCAGCGCCGCCCCGCGGTCGGGGCCCGGATTCCAAACCACGACGTCCGTGAATCCAGACATGGAGACACGAGTCCGCCGGACGTCGTCACGCACCTCGAGCGGCTCGTCGACGCCGAGATAGATCCGGTCCAGCTCCCCGGTTACGCGAAGCTCGGCGTCAGCTTGCCGCGCCGGCGCGCCGCCGGCCGTGCTGTCCCGGAACGTTCCGTCCTGAAGTCCGAGTATGACCGTGCCGCGCACGTCGTCGACAAGGAGGTAGGTGTGAAGTGCCGTCGTGAATCGAAACGGCATCTTGTCTTCATTGACGACGGAGAGCGCGACCGCCAACGACATCCCTTGGACGGTGACGACCAGATTCGCCGCGAAGTCGTGATCCCAGATGGTGCGCGTGCGCGGTGTCGCCGTTAGGCGGAACTGTGCCTCGCCCTTCCCTGTGCGCGCTCGACCGGCACGCACGCTCGCCCACTCGACGACGCGCGCGAAGCCATGCTTCGGCAGTGGTCCCATGGCACCGAACTGCGGGAAGATCACCGGAACACCGCCGCGGATGGCGGCATCCGCCGCGAACGCCGATCGCTCACTGAGAAAGAGTCGCTCGTCGCCACCGACGGTCTTCCACGACGTGACTTGCGCGCCGTGAGTGAAGGCCGCCGCCCGCGCACCATCGGTCGCCGCGATTTCTACTCTCTCCATTCACGATCCTCGCCGTACGGGACATCAATCGGCACGTAGCGCGGCGATGGGATCGACGCCAACCGCACGGAACGCGGGCAGAAGACATGCCGCAAGCGCAACCGTGCCGAGCAGCAAAACGACACTGAATAGAGTCACGAGATCGGCGGCGCCGACACCGAAGAGCAAGCTTTGAAGAAATCTGCCAAGAGAAAGAGCACCCAGCAGGCCCAAAAGCAGCCCGGCTCCCGCGAGTCGCGCTCCCTGAAGAAGGATCATACCGAGGATTGCGCTCGGCGTTGCGCCGAGCGCCGTGCGCACGCCGATCTCCCGAGTGCGTTCCGTGACCGCGCCGGCAAGGACGCCGTAGATGCCGGCGACGGCGAGTACCAGCGCTACGGCGGCAAAGGCCACGAAGAGAAGCATCGCTAGGCGGCGTTGCGCCGTCGACGTGGCGACGACCTGTTCCATCGTCGCGAGAGCGGTGACGGGTTGAGTGGCGTCGACCCCCTGCACGACGCGGCGAACCGCCCGTGCCAGCGCTGCCGGGTCGCCGCGCGTACGGACCACGAGGGCGACGCTGTTATCGGCGAATTGCCATTGCCGCTCGGGAATGTAGATCTGGCTCGGCTCCGACGCGTCCAGTGCCCGATGATGAATGTTGGCGACGACGCCGACCACAACGCGCCACGGCCCGTTCGGGTCGCCCATGCGAATCCGCTTCCCGAGCGGGTTCTCGCCTGGCCAGATGCGCGACGCCAAGCCGCTGCTAACCATCGCGACGAACGGTGCGTGGTCGCTGTTGTCGGCGCTCGTGAAGCCGCGACCGCGGCGGATGGGAATGCCCATCGTGCCAATGAAGTCTGGAGAGACGACGTAGCGGTCGGCATACGGCGCGAGCTCCGGATTCGCGAGCAGTTTGTCCTGGGCATTGATACCATACATGTCGAGGTTGCCGCCTAACGGGAGCTGGTTCGCCGTGCCGACGCGCTCGACGCCCGGCAGCGCGCCGAGGGCGCCGCGGATGCGATCGTGATTGGCGTAGACGGCAAGGCTGTCGGTGTACTTCGGTCCAGTCGCCTGCGTCTGCAACGTCAACACGTGGCTGGGCTCGAACCCCGGATCCACGGCGAGAAGGCGCAACAGGCTGCGCGCGAGCAACCCGGCGCCGACGAGGAGCATCAACGCCAGGGCCACCTCGCTGACGACCAGTCCAGCGCGCGCAAAATGACGCGTCCCGCCCGTTAGGCGCTTGCCAGCGCGCAGAGCACCCGATACACCGACCTTCCCCTCACGCAGCGCCGGTACGAGACCGAGTGCGGTACCGAGGAGCAGCGTTATGGCGGCGCCGACCAGGAGCGCGACGCGATCGAGACGGATCGCGGCGAGCCGCGGCATCGACTGAGGAAGTTGACCGGTCAACATGCCTAACGTCAGCTTGGCGACGGCGAGCCCCACCAGGCCGCCGATGACGGCCAGCAGCAGCCCTTCGGCCAGGAGCTGCGCGGTGAGCCGGCCGCGGCCCGCGCCAAGAGCGGCACGAATGGCGAACTCCTCTTCGCGGCGCATCGCGCGAGCGAGCTGTAGGTTCGCGACGTTGGCGGCGGCAATGAGCAGGACGAGCACTGACGCGCCGAAGACCGCCCAGAGCACCGGCTTGCTGCCGCGCATCGTCGCCTCGCCTAACGTCGTGACAATCGCCCCCGCCGCCGGATACTCCCGCGGGTATGCACGTACGAGGCGCGCCGACACTTCACTCAGCTCGGCGGCGGCGCGTTCTGGCGTCACGCGCGGCCGCAGCCGCGCGAACATGCGCAGGTGCCGGCACGTGCGACAGGCGTACGGAAGCGACGAATCATAGCCGAGCACGCGCCAGATCTGCGCCTGCGGCGATGCCACGCTCTCGAACGACGCCGGGAGCACACCAGCCACCGTGAAGGGGTTGCCGTTGATCGAGATCTTCTTACCGACAATCGACGAATCGGCGCCGTAACGCCGCGCCCACAACCCATGGCTCAGAATCACGACCTGATTGGTCCCCGGCGTGTCCTCGGCGGCGCCGAAATCCCTGCCTAACGCCGGACGCACGCCCAGCACCGAGAAGAAGCTCGCCGACACGCGCTGGCCCGAGACGCGCTCCGGTGCGCCGCCAACGCCGTCCAGGGTCACCTGCCAATCGCCGACCGCCGCCGCGCGCTCGAGCGTACGGCTGTCGCGAGCGAGATCGGCGAACGTCATGAACCCGACGTTGCTCGCTGAGCCGTCCGCATCGCGCTCGCCGACGATTACCAATCGGTCGGGTGACGGATACGGCAGCGGTTGGAATAGCACC
>QHUV01000135.1 GCA_003222065.1 Gemmatimonadota bacterium
CAAGCCAGCTTGGAATAACCGTCGCCAGTCTGGCGCTCGGCGCGCTCGCCGAGGATACGCTCGGCACCCACCTGACAGATTGGTTGGAGACGCTACCCATCACGCTGCGTCTCGCCGTGCGCGTCGGTATTGCGTCCGCGGTGGCGATCACGATTGTAACGTATCTGCACGTCGTGTTTGGGGAATTGGCACCGCGAAGCGTTGCGCTTGCACACCCCGAGCGCTTCGCACGGATCCTCGCGCCGCCGCTGAGAGTTTTCGAGACGATCGTGCGGCCATTCACGATCGGGCTCAATGCCTCGGCGGTATTCGTGCTGCGGGTCTTCGGGCAGCGCCCCCAGCCGCTGGAAGAGGCCGTCCACTCGCCGGAGGAGTTGCGCATTCTCGTCGAGCAAAGCGAGGAAGGCGGCGTGCTGGAGGCGGGGGACGCCGACATGATCGAAGGCGTATTCGAGTTCTCAGAAAAGAATGCGCGCGAGGTCATGACACCGCGAACCGAGATCGATGCGTTACTCGTGGACGCGTCGCTGGATGAGACGTTGCAACTGATCGAGGAGACGCAGCGGTCGCGCTATCCGGTGTACGAGGAGACGATCGATAACATCATCGGTCTCGTGCTCGCGAAAGATCTACTACCGATTCTGCGCAATCCGCCCGCTGAGTTTTCTTTGCGCGCGATCATGCGGCCGGTGCATGTGGTGCCGGGCTCGCGCGAGGTCGAAGAGGTGTTGGCCGACTTCAAGCGACTGAAGGAACACATGGCGATCGTGCTCGACGAGTACGGCGGGACGGCGGGCGTCGTCACGATGGAGGATCTGCTCGAGGAGATCGTCGGTGAGATTCTCGACGAGTACGACGAACCGCCGGAAGCGCCAGAGCGCGAGGGTCCGGACATCGTCGTCGTCGCCGGCTCGACACATATCAGCGAGCTGAATGAGCGTTTTGGTCTGAGCGTACCCGACGAGGACTACACGACGATTGGCGGTTTCGTATTCGGTGTGCTCGGGCGTCTGCCGATCGTTGGGGATCGTGTGACGGCCGGCAACGCGGTGTTCACGGTCCGGGAGATGGACGGTCGGCGCATCGAGTCACTGGCGATCGATCTGCACGCGGCCGGCGATCGTCGGGCCGCGGCGCGGGCCGAGGAGGGTTAACTGTCATCCCGAGCGTAGCGAGGGATCTGCTTTTGCGACCGGCGAGAAAAGCAGATCCCTCGCTACGCTCGGGATGACATGCCGGTTGCGATCCGCGCCGCGAGCAGCATCGCTTCGATCATGCTCGATGGATCAGCGATGCCGCGGCCGGCGATGTCGAGCGCCGTGCCGTGATCGGGAGAACAGCGGGGAAAGGGCAATCCAAGCGTGACGTTCACGGCGTGTCCGAATGAGGCGACCTTGATCGCCGTCATGCCCACATCGTGATATGGCGCGATCACCGCGTCGAACGCGCCGCGCATTGCTTTGACAAAGACGGTATCCGCCGGGAATGGCCCGGCGATCTCCGCGCGCCGCGCCGCCGGCGTGAGTATTTCATCATCTTCGCGCCCGAATCGGCCGCCGTCGCCGGCGTGCGGGTTCAACGCGCAGAGCGCGATGCGCGGCGCGTCAATGCCGAACCACTCACGCAGGCCGGTACGTGTCGTTGCCGCGACGTCGACGATCGCATTCTCGGTGACGGCCGCTGGGACGTCACGCAGTGGGAGGTGGGTCGTCGCGAGCACGACGCGCAGCGGATTGACCATGGATTCGTTCGGCCTGGTGGCGGCGAGCATCATCGCGACGCGCCGGCGCGTGAGCGCGGCCAGCATCTCGGTGTGGCCCGGATAGTCGTATCCGCCGGCGAGCAGAGCGGCTTTGTCGAGTGGCGCCGTCACGATGCCCTGCACCGTGCCTTGCAGCGCGAGCTCGACGGCCCGCTCGATCGATCGACCGGCGAGAGCGCCGGCGGCGGCTCCGTTCCCGTCCCGCCGCCACTCGCCGACGGGCTCGTCCACCTCGAGCGTCGTGCCCGATGGACCGACGAGTAAGAAACGAGCGCTCGCGCGAACGGTGTCGTCGGCGAGCGCTTTCTCGATGATCTCGGGGCCGATCCCGCGAACGTCGCCTAACGTGACGGCGATCGCGGGCCCACGCGTCGTGTCGGCGACGGCCGCCTTCACCGCTCCGATGCGCGCGGCGGCGGTGGTTGGTCGAGGCGAATCGAGACGTAGGCGCGCTTGCGGAGCAAATCCAGGTAGCGGCGCACGCCCCCTTCCTCAGCGAGCCGGTTGCGAACCAGCTCACGCATCTCTTTCAGCTGGTATTCGCCACCGGGATTCGACGAGAGCAACTGCGCAACGACGACTTTCGGAATGCCGCGCTGCGGATCCGGAATCTGGAAGGTGACGATCTCGTTGGCCGCTTTCCCCGCGAAGGCGCGCTGGTACGACTCGGGAAGAGAGTCACGCGCCATCGCGTCGAGAATACTCGTCTCTTCTTTGGCGGCGTAGTCGTGATGCTTCTTCGCGAGCGAGTCGAACGGCGAGCCGGCACGCCACAAGCGCGCGACCGTGTCGGCCTCGAGCTGCACGCGCTTCAGATCGAAGGAATCGAGCTTCGGACGAATGAGAATGTGGCGCGCCTTGACCTCGCCCGCGGCAGCGCGGTCGACGCGCACGATGTGGTAGCCAAACGGACTCGCGAAGACCGGGCTAAGCTCGCCCGGCGGAAGCGCCCACACCCACTTGTCGAATTCCAAGACGAAGTCGCCACGCCGATGCCAACCCAGGTCGCCGCCAACCTCCTTGGTCGTCGGATCCATCGATTCGCGTTTAGCGAGCAGTGCGAAGTCGCCGCCGCGCTTGATCTCGGCGAGGATGGACTCGGCTTTCACTCGCGCGACCTCTTTCGCCGCCGGTGTCGGCTTCGGCGCCATGACGATCTGGCGGAAGGTCACCGTCGCGGGCCGGTGCGGCAGCGACGCACGGCTTCGGTCGAACGCCTCCTTCACTTCGTCCTCGGTCACGTTCGCCGGAATGAGCTTGCTGTCTTCGCGCAGCTTCTGCATGGTGCGCTTGATCGTCTCGTCGCGGCGCATCTGATCGACGAGCATGCGCCGATACTCTTCGGGCGCTCCTAGACCTGCCTTCGCGAGCTCGGCACGAAATTCGGTCTCCGTCGCGAAACGAGCCTTCACATCGCGAATCTGGCGATCGGCCGTCGTATTCAGCTCGTTGTCCGGCACTTCGACCTTGAGCTCCTTCGCCTTTTGCAACAGGAGCTCTTCGTCGATCATCGTGTTGAGCGTTTGCAACTCGTAGTCACGACGCTGTGCCGAATCGGTGGGCGGCTTCACGCCGCGCTGCTGATCCTGGAGCAGACGCTGCTGAAGATCGAAGCGCGTGATCGGCTGATCGCCAACGACAGCCACGATCCGATCGAGAGCCGCACGTTGGGCGACGGGTTGCTGAGCCGCCAACGGCGCGGTGCAAAGACCGATCGCGAGGGCAGCGAGAGTTTGATAACGCGTCATAGGCATGCCATACCCGTCATGATGTTCAAAGTGTCATCCTTCGCTTCTCAGGATGACAACGGCCTCACGGCTTCTTCGTCGGCTGCGGAGCCGGCACGGGAGCGGTTGTCGGTGGCTGAGTCGCGCCAGGTGCGGCACCGCTCGGCATTCCCGGCAATGGAACCTGAGACTTTGGCTGATTTGCAGCACGCGACGAATCGGCGGCGGCTCGAATCTTTTGTGCGCGCTCTACGGAACGATCGACACCGGCGCCGTTGATCGACGACTCGAACCTCGACTGCAACACGACAGCAAGCGGTTGCGGCACTGGAATCGGCTGCGCCTGTCCAGCGAGGATGCGGTCGACGTACGTCTCGACGCGATTCGCGGCGAGACGCTCACGCTCGGGAGTTGTTTTCGCGCTGTCCGCGAGTGCCTTCGGATCGACGGCGATCTGCTGCCAAAGCGTCGTCACGAGCTGCGAGAACTGCCCATACAGCTGGGATTTGTCCTCGGCGCTGATCGTGATCTTGGCGCTGTCGGCTTTCTGCAGCATCACCTCGCGCTCGGCGATGGATGACACAAACCGCCTGACGACCGAGTCGGGTAGCTGCGGCAGCTGACGCGAGACCTGCATCTGCGGAGGCATCGTCTCGACCCAACCAAGGAATTGCGACACGGTTAGATCGCCGCCCTTGAACGTCGCCAACACCGTGTTGTCCTTGCGGTGCTTCACTGGATCGGCGACGGAGCTCTTCGCGGCGCCGGGCGCGTTCGTCTTCACCTCGATCTTGGCAGCTTTGTCGAGACCGGCGAGATAGACACTATCCGCCCGATTGATTGCTGCGCCCGAGTACTTCTGTGCGTACTGGCCCTTATCGACCTGATCGAATGGCAGACGCTGTACGATGTGAAATCCGTAAGTCGACTCGATGAGCGAGGGACCTATCTGACCCGGCTTGAGTGCGGCCACACCGTTCGAGAACGGCGCAACCATCGACTGCTTCTCGTAGACGCCGAGGCTGCCGCCCGTGCCCTTGCCACTCGGATCGCTGCTGTACTTCTCCGCCAGCTGCGCAAAGTTGGCATTGGTGACTGTCGGCAGGATCGATTCGGCTTTCTTGCGCACCGAATCTTTCTGCGTCTGTGTCGCAGCCGGTGGGAAGCCGAACAGGATGTGGCGAGCCGCATATAGATCGCCCGCGGCCTGGTTGTAGGTCGCCTCGCTCCCCGAGTCGACCTTGAATGACTTGACGAGCGTGTCCGTGAACTTTCGCAGACGCATGTTCTTGGTGATCGGATTCACAGCCTGATCGATCGCCTTCTTGTCGACCAGCGAGTCGCCAACGGCCGCGGCGTGCGCGAGGAGCTGGTAGTTCACCCAAAGGTCCGCGACGACGCCCGCGTTCTCTTTCGTGATCGGCACGGGCACTTTGGCGTTGCCGAGCAGATCGGCAAGGCGCGTCACCGAGAGCTCTTGATTCGCCGCCTTGGCCGCGACGTCGACGTGGGCGGTGAGCGCTTCCTTGAGCCCATCACAGGCGCCGAGCGCAAATATGAGCGACGCTGTCGCGACGAGTGCAAACGAGGAACGAGCACGCATGTGAAGAAAAACTCCAAAAAATGATGTTGGGGACGTCGGAACAATCGAGCGGGAGTGCCCTGGGCGGCGACCGAAGCGTTAGGCGACGAGGCTGCGCAACGCCCGGACGAGTCCGTCGAGCATCGGCGCGCCCCCGAGTCGCGTCAGCTTGAGTGAAAGAGGAACGGCCCGCCTGACTTCGGCTTGGAACTGCACTTCATGAAATGCCGCCGAAAACCCCTTCATGCGGGGCACGGCGGTGGCGCGGAAGTTAACACGGGCCTCGTCGCCACGCACGAGGATGCCTTCGATGCCCAGGTTACCCCCGAGGATGCGCAATTGTGCCGTGGACAGCATGGTTTCGGCCGGACCAGGAAGCGGACCGAAGCGATCGCGGAGCTCGGCACGGAGCGCTTCGAGGTCGCGCGGATCCTCGATGCGCGAGAGCCGGCGATAGACGTCCAACTTTGCCTCGTGCGCCGGTACAAAATCGTCGGGGAGATAATTCGGCGAGTCGACGGAGACATCAGCGGGCACGAGCTTCGCTGCGCCATCGCCTTGCACGAGCCGGTGCACCGTTTCGTCGAGCATCCGCAAGTACATATCAAAACCGACGGCGTGCACGAAGCCGGATTGCTCAGGGCCGAGGAGATTGCCGGCGCCACGCAGCTCGAGGTCTTTGAGCGCGATGCGGTAGCCGGCGCCCAGCTCGGTGTGATGCTCGAGAATGGAGAGGCGTCGCTCGGCGTCGACGTCGACATTATCGGGCACGAGCAGATAGCAGTAGGCGCGGCGATGCGACCGGCCGACGCGGCCGCGCAACTGGTATAGTTGTGCCAGACCGAAATAGTCGGCGCGATTCACAAACATCGTATTCGCGTTAGGCACGTCGAGCCCGGACTCGACGATCATCGTCGAGACGAGAACGTCGACCGTGCCGTTCACGAAACGATGCATGACGTCCTCGAGCTCGCGCTCCCGCATCTGTCCGTGAGCCACGGAGAGCCGTGCGCGCGGGACGACCCGCTGAATGTGATCGGCGACGCCTTGGATGGTCTCGATGCGGTTGTGCACGAAGAACACCTGACCGCCGCGATCCAGCTCGCGCGAGATGCCCTCGTCGATGAGACCGTCGTCCCACGGCTCGATGTAGGTGAGCACAGGAGATCGATCCCGAGGCGGTGTTTGCATCAACGTCATGTCGCGCAACCCAGCGAGCGAGAGGTGCAGCGTACGCGGAATCGGCGTCGCGGTGAGCGTCAGCACGTCGGTCTCGAGCTTGAGCTGCTTGAGTCGCTCCTTGTGCTTCACGCCGA
>QHUV01000136.1 GCA_003222065.1 Gemmatimonadota bacterium
CAAGACCTCCCGCCCCAAACGGCAAACCCGCGCGCCTCACCTGGCGCGAGCGATTCGCGGCGATGCGCTACGTGCCCGCATTGCTCGCCCTCGTCTGGGAGACGGACCGCGCTCTGACGCTGGCGACGGCGGTGCTCCGTGTCGTACGAGCGTTCGTGCCCGTCGTCACGCTCTGGATCGGCAAGTTGATTATCGACGAGGTGATTCGCGCGCGTGCCGCCGGTCCCGACTGGGGCCGGCTGGCGCTGCTCGTCGGACTCGAGCTCGCGATCGCCGTCGGCAGTGATGCGCTGGGCCGCGCCTCGCAGCTTGTCGAGGGACTCCTCGGCGATCTGTTCACGAATCGGATGAGCATTCGCCTCATGGAACACGCGGCGACGCTCGATCTCGCGCAGTTCGAGGATCCGGAGTTCTACGATCACCTCGAGCGGGCGCGACGCAACACGACGGGGCGTATCGGTCTGCTCGGGCAGGTCCTGGGCTTGGCGCAGGATGCGCTGACACTCTTGACGTTGAGCGCGGCACTCCTCGCCTTCAGCGTCTGGCTCTTCTTCCTGCTCGTCCTCGCGACGCTTCCGAGCTTCATCGGCGAGGCGCACTTCGCGTCGCTCCAGTACTCCCTACTCTTCCGGCGAACGCCGGAGCGCCGACAGCTCGACTATCTGCGTTACGTGGGCGCGAGCGTGGAGACCGCCAAGGAAGTCCAGATTTTCGGGCTGGCGCCATGGCTCATCGGCCGCTATCGCCAACTATCGGACCTCTTCTACGATGAGAACAGGAGCCTCTCGTACAAACGCGCGTCGGTCGGCGCACTGCTCTCTCTGCTCGGTACCGGCGGATACTACGCGGCGTATGCCTTGATGTTGGTCCGCGCCGTGCGCGGCACTATCAGTGTCGGCACCCTCACCTTTCTGGCCGGATCCTTCTCGCGCGGACGTAGCGCGATTCAAAGCCTCCTGTTCGGCGTCAGTGCCGTCGCCGAGCAGGCGCTCTATCTCAAAGATCTCTTCACGTTCTTCGAGATGCGGCCGACCATCACCGCGCGGCCGGGCGCGCCGCCGGTGCCGCGGCCCATTCGCGATGGCTTCGTGTTCGAGGATGTCGGATTTACCTATCCTGGCGGCGATCGCTGGGCCGTTAGGCACATCGATCTCACGCTTCGTCCCGGCGAACGCGTTGCACTCGTGGGATTGAACGGTGCCGGCAAGACGACCCTCGTAAAGCTGCTCAGCCGCCTCTACGACCCGAGTGAAGGACGGATTCTCCTCGATGGTCGTGATTTGCGCGACTACGATCTCGCTTCGGTTCGTCGAGCGGTCGGCGTCATCTTCCAGGACTTCGTGCGCTATGATATGCGCTTCGACGAGAACATCGCCGTGGGCGAGATCGAGAGCGCGCGCGAGTATCTCGAGGAGGCTCCGCGCGGCGACGACCTAACGATTGAGCCGCATCCCGCCGTCGCCAGTGCGGCTGAGCGCTCACTGGCGGCGTCGCTGCTGCCAAGGCTGCCGGCGCGCTACCGGCAAATGCTCGGCCGTCGCTTCGAGCAGGGCGTGGACCTGTCCGGCGGTGAGTGGCAGAAGGTGGCCCTCGGCCGTGCATACATGCGTGATGCACAACTACTCATTCTCGACGAGCCGACCGCGGCGCTGGATGCGCGCGCCGAGTACGAGGTCTTCTTGCGCTTTGCGGAGCTGATCGGCGGGCGGATGGCGATTCTCATCTCGCACCGGTTCTCGACCGTGCGCATGGCTGACCGAATTGTTGTCTTACAGAACGGCACGGTCACCGAGCAAGGCACGCATGAAGAGCTCGTGCGCGGCGGTGGCTTGTACGCCGAGTTGTTCGACATGCAGGCGTCCGGGTATCGGTGATCTTGTTCTCATGCCAGGCATAGCACACGCGCGTCGCGTTCGCGTCTCGGCGCCGGGCGGCATCGGCAATATGGGGCCAGGACTCGATGTCCTCGGTTGCGCCATCACCGGTGCCGCGGACACCGTCGAGCTGGAGTGGAGCGACGAGTCCTACGCAACGGCCATCCGTATCGCCGATCCGGGACATCCCGACCTTCCCACAGATCCGGCGCGGCACGCAGCGAGCATCGCCGCGTTAGCTGTGCTCGATGCTTCGGGATCGCGACCAAAGCGTTGCCTCGTTATGCGGGCAAAGAAGGGACTGCCCCTCTCCGGCGGTCAGGGGGGCAGCGCGGCATCCGCCGTGGCGGGCGCCGTCGCGATGAATGCGCTCCTCGGCGCGCCACTCGACGAGCTCGCGCTGCTCCTGGCTGCGCTCGACGCCGAATCCACCGTCGCCGGCCGGCACGCGGACAATGTCGCGCCGTCGCTCTTGGGAGGCGTCGTACTGGTGCGCGCGCTCGATCCGCTCGACGTCGTGCGTCTGCCATTCCCGCGCGAGCTGCGCGTCGCCCTCGTCCAGCCGATGCAACGATTGCGCACCGCCGATTCGCGTGCCGTGCTCCCATCGAGCGTCCCGCGCGCGGTGCTCGTTCAGCAAAGTGCAAACGTCGCGGCGATGGTCGCGGCGCTGGCGAGCGGCGACCTCGACCTCCTGCGTCGCGCGCTCGACGACCGCGTCGCCGAGCCGGTGCGCGCGCCGCTCCTTCGCGGATTCACGGACGCCAAGGCGGCGGCGCTCGCCGCGGGCGCGTTAGGCTGTTCGATTTCGGGCGCGGGCCCAACGAGCTTCGCGTTCGCCAGCGACGACGCAAGCGCCGCGCGCATCGCGCTCGCGATGCGCGGCGCCTACGCGGCCGCCGGGGTCGACGCCGAAACGCGAGTGGCGCGCATCGACGACCGCGGTGCACGGGTGGAAAACGAAACCGCCGGCACCTAACGAGGTTGCCGGCGGCACGGGTTCAGCTCGGGCGAGAACCTATTGACATTGTGTCGGGGTCCCGCGCGCGTCGCACTCCTGCTTCGGAATGGGCATGACCTTGGCCACGAAGTGCGATGGGAGATCGAGCGGGAGCTGGCTCAGCCGGCCATATCGGCGCATGTCGTTCCAGCGGTGTCCCTCCCACAACAGCGAATACCGGCGCTCGTAGAGGAGCGCGCCGATCGGATCGGCACCTAACGAGCCAAGCGGCGCGAGACCGCCGGACACGGTGCGGATCGTGTTGATGTCCGTGAGCGCGGCCCCCGCGTTGCCGGCACCGAGATTGGCTTCGGCGCGAAGCAGGATCAACTCCTCGTTGCGGATGATCGGCACGGGTGAGACGTTCGTCGGATACATGATGAAGTACGCCGTTGCCGGGATGCCGTTGTTCGTTCCCGGCGCCGCCTTCGAGCGATTGACGAGAACACGCGCCGCGAGCCCACGGTTGAACTTCAGGAACGACGCCGGTGTGTTGAAGCCGGCAAAGCCATCGTCGAGCGCGAACGGGAAGGCGGTGCTCCCAGCCGCGGTGAGATCGGCCTTCGCCTCGTCGAGGATTGCCGTCACCTGCTGCCACGCCGCGTCCCGAGACAGGAACGCCGCGGGCGCTGTCGGATCCGCCGGAATATCTCCCGGCACGCCCAGCGTGTCGCGTGTCACGATGACCCGATACAACGACAGCCCGCGGATTGTTTTCGCGAAGCCCTTGACCGCGGACTTTTGTGTCGGGCTCAACGCACCATTCGCATCCGCGAACGCGACAAGGTTCACGGCATTCTTCATGTTGCGATACCAATTGAACCACTGACCGCTGGCAAAGCCGGCCGGGTCCAGGATGCGCGTGTTATTCGCCCCGGAGAGTCCGATCAAGTAATGGCTCACCGATCGCGCATCCGTCGGGAAGTAGCTGTACGACTCGCGCCCGAAGATCCCGACGTCGTTGTTGTAGCCGCCGATGTTGTTGCGCTCCTGGAGGAGAACGCCACTCACATAAAGCTGGAGCGCCTGCGGCGTACCGTTCACGCCAGTAATCGTCGGCGCGTTGTACTGCGGCACGTTGAATTTGTCCGCGCTGCATGCGAGCGAGGCGAGCCAGGCTGCGCACAGCGTCGCGCGGGCGACATGACGAATCATGAGACCGGTCCTCGACGAGGGTCTGGACGATGTCATTCTGGTGGTCATGGTCAGAACCCCAGCGCGACGGTGAAGAAGTAGCTGCGGCTCGGCGGGTACTGCGCGAGGTCGACGAAACGCGCGACGACGTTACCGCCGTTGTTCACTTCCGGATCGAATCCGTCGTAGCCGGAGATGATGAACAGATTGCGGCCGCTCACGCTGAGGTTCGTGGTGCGCACGCCGAATCGCTGGAGCGCATTCAGGCGCTGCTGCGGGACGTCGTACGCCAGCGTGATCTCGCGAACCTTCACGAACGATCCGTCGAACAGGTACACACTGGTGTTGGTGCCGCCCGCCCACGTGTTGTAGCGGTACGCACCTAACGTGGCACCGACCGCTGGATTAGGCGACGGCTTGTCGTAGTCCCACGTCGTGTTGCCTTCGTCGTACAGGTTGAGCGTGAGGTTCGACACCGTGCCGCCTTTGCGCATGTCGACGACCGTCCCGAGGCGGAAGTTGCTCCAGGTGAGGTCGTTGCTGAACGCCATCATGTACTTCGGGTTCGCGTCGGCGAGCACGATGTCACGCGATACGGTGCCGTCCGCATTCTTTCTGTTGCCGTAGATCGCCGACACCGAATTACCCGGGGTGAACTTCAGTCGGCCATATGCAGTTCCGAAACCACCCGTAGCGTTCAAATTGAACGGCAGCACGCCCGGCGCGAACTTGAGAATCTTCGCGCTGTTCTGCTGATAGGTCGTGCGCGACGTCCAGGTGAGGCCATTCGTGCGCGATTCGATCGGAGCGAGGGTGACACCGATTTCCGTTCCGCGCGTTCGCATCGAGCCGCCGTTGATAACTTCCTGATTGACGCCCGAGCTCTGCGCCAGTAATGGCCTAACGAGCAGATCGCTGATGTCTCGATTGAAGAACGTCACCTCGAGCTGCGCGCGATCGTCGAGGAACGAGCCATCGATGCCGAACTCGCTCTCGATCAACCGCTCCGGTCGGATCTTTGGATTCCCGATCGACGCCGCTTGAATGAGCCCCGTTTGACCGCCGATCTGACCGCCGTTCGTCAGCGTGAGGAAGCGTTCGCCGTAGTTGGGCTGGTTCCCCGCCTGGCCGACCGTGCCGCGGAGCTTGATCTCTCCGATCCCGCTGAACGGCCGAACGATCCGATAGGACGCGCCGAAGCGCGGGAACGTGTAGAACTTCTTCGAATCGCCGTTCACGCTGCTGCGCTCGGTCCGAACAGCGGCCGACAACAGCATCTTCTCGCCGAAGGTGAGGAAGTCCTCCTGCGCGTAGTACGCCTGGTTCCGTTGCACGACAAGACTGTCGAAGGTCGTCGTGTGCACGGCGCCAGTGGCGGCAACGACGCTTGGCGTCAGCCCCTGTGCGACGATCGTGTAATCGGAGAGCTGGCGATCGGCGTACTGTGTGCCTCCGGACGTCGTCGCCGAGAACCACCGATTGTTCGGCGTGAACGTCCAGACGGCACTCAGATTCGTGTTGACGAGCTGCGTCGAGCCGTTCCCCTGGATCGAGGCGCCCGGGAAGGTGCCTTCGTTGGTGCCCGGCTGCTCGAACTGCAGAGACGGTGGCGCGAACTCGAAGTTCTGGCTGCTGAAGCGATCGGCGCCAGCCAGGACGTTAATGCGCACATCGTTCCTCGCGCTTGACCACGCCTGATAGTTCACCGTCGCGTTCGCGATCACGCGGTACACGTCCTCGTTGTTCCGCATGAGGTCGAAGGTCTGGAACGGATTGGAGATGTTGAGCGGGCTGCCACCGAAGGGATTGATGATGTAGTTGCCGGTGGCGTCGCGCTGCCTCAGGTCGAGCACGTTAGGCGAGTACGCGAAGCCATACAGCGGGCTGGAGTTGGTGTTGTCGTTGTTGGAGATGCCGCGCTGCGAGAACGACCGCATGATATTGGTGGCGACATTCGCCGTTATCTTGCTGCCGATCGCCTGATCGACACTGGCGCGCACCGATTGCCGGCGTGCGCCGGTGTTCATCGCGATGCCGGCGTCCTCTCGGTCGTTGAACGACACGAAGTACTTCGTCGTCTCGACGCCGCCGCTCATGCTCCCCGAGGTTTCCCAGGACGGAGCAGTGCGCCCATAGAGCATCCCGAAGTAGTCGTAGTACGGACAGGACGACGCCGTGCAGACGGCGCGAGCCGCTGCCGCGCCCGCCGGATTACCGCACGAGGCAGTTGCGGTCGTTGGTGTCTTACACGCCACCTGCGAGCTGGTGAGCAGCTGATCGACGTTCGCGTAATGCCGCAGCCCCTTGTTCCGGATGAGCTGGAACGTCCCAACGCGCTGGGTGAGCTGGAATCGTGGCGATCCGCTGCGCCCGCGCTTGGTCGAGATGACGACGACGCCGTTCGTCGCCTGCGAGCCGTAAATCGCCGACGCGACAGACCCCTTCAACACTTCGACGCTTTCGATGTCGGCAGGGTTGATGTCGGCGAGCCGGTTCGTGCCATTCTCCTCGCCTGAGTTTAGCGAGTTCGTAATATAACGCTGGTTGTTGGAGCGGACGTCGTTCGAGACGATCACGCCGTCGATGACGTACAGCGGATCGATCTTTCCGATCAGCGACGAGGCGCCGCGAATCTGGATCTGGCCGCCGCCGCCAGGCGCCCCGTTGTTCATGTTGATCGATGCGCCGAGGACCTTGCCCTGGAGCGCGTTCTCGATCGACACGGCGGGCACGCGCTCGAGCTGGTCAGCGCTCACCTGCGAGACGGACGAGGTGGCGTTGCGCCGCTCCATCGTCGTCGCCGCTCCGGTGACGGTAATCGCCTCGAGCTGGAGGACGTCCTTCTCGAGCTCGAAATTGACGGTTGTTTGACCTGCCGCGACGCGCACGGTCTGCCGCTTGTAGCCGATCATGCGCGTCGCGAGCGTTACATCGCCGTCGGGAACACGCAGGCGATACTCGCCGCGCGCGTTGGTGCGCGCGCCGACGGGGATGCCAACGACGCCGACAGACGCGTCGGGAATCGGCTCGCTGGACCCGGCGAGGGTGACGCGGCCGCTCACTTCACGCTGCGCCGACGCCGCTGGCGCAATCACCAGCAAGGCTGCGGCGGCGCAGAAGAGAGTCCTGAACACATGACCTCCCATATGTGGGTGGAGGGGAAAGCGAAACGAAAGCACGGAGACGGTGGGGGGAGGAGACATCGGCAGACTCGTCACGCAGCCAAGGCGGAGGACGCGTGACATCGACACAGCGGTGGTGCGCGACAACGCGACTTGCTCGCACGCGCGCGATATGACGCGCGCGCGCTCACGAGCGTTCGCGGACCGTTGGCCCTTCCCGCGCGACGGTGTCTGGCAATGGCGTGTATTGTCCGTCCCCGTTCACGACACGCGCCGAGGTGACGCGCAACCACCAGGCCGACTCCGTAGCCGACCGGGCTCACACATGCTACGGGTGCGCATCGAGTTCGGCTAGAGGCATTTCGAGGGGTTGTGACGGACCGGATGTGGGACGAAATGATGATGGGCCCGGCGACTCACGTCGCCGGGCCCATCGTTTCCAGCATCAATTTGTAAGAAGCCGCGTCGCCGCTACGGCACGTCGTCGGGCTCCGGCGTGTTCGGGGCGCCAGCTGGATCGATCGGCCGCACGATCAAATAATTCTCCGGCGGCGTCGCGCCTAACAAGTGGGTCACGAAGTAATCCCACCGGCGGCGAATGAAGTACGGCTCGTTCAGTCCATGATTCCGGTTCGGCGCAATGATCAGATCGAAGGTCTTATTCGCTTTGATCAGCTCGTCGACGACTTGAATCGTATTCGCCGGGTGCACGTTGTCGTCCATGTCGCCGTGCATCAGGAGTAGGTGGCCGCGCAGGTTCTTCGCCATCATCTTGTTGGCGGAGCCTTCGAAATTATCGCTTTTCCGCAGCGTATCCTTGTTCATCAGGCCCTGATACTTCTCCGCCCAGTAAATGTTGTAGCTGCGATTGTCATGGTTGCCCGCGCCCGACACGGCGACCTTGAAGAAATCCGGGTAGCGCAGAATCGCGTCCGTCGACGCGAAGCCGCCGCCGGAATGGCCGAAGATCCCGACGCGATCGAGATCGATGAACTTGTACTGCGTCGCGAGCTGCTTGATCGCCGCGATGTGGTCAGGCAGACCGTTGTCGCCGAAGTTGCCATAGTAGTTGTCGTGGAACGCCTTCGAGCGGAACGGTGTGCCGAGATGATCGAGCTGGATAACGACGAAGCCAAGCTCGGCGAGCGAGAATGGCTCGCCGCCGCCTTTGAACTTCCACGTGCCGACGCTCCCGACCTGCGGCCCGGGATAGATGTGATCGATGATCGGGTACTTCTTCGTCGTGTCCAGCTTCGCCGGCAGATAGATGACGCCGTAGAGATCGGTGACGCCGTCGCGGGCTTTGACGCTGAACACCTGCGCGGGCTTCCACCCCGACCCTTGCAGACGCGAGACGTCCCCGTCCTCGAGCTTGCGCACGATGTGCCCGTCGGGCACGGCACGCAGCACGGTCACCGGTGCCTTCTCGACGCGTGAATAGCTGTCGACGAAGTATTTCCCGTTAGGCGAGAAGTCGATGTCGTGATGCGCGTCTTCGGGCGTGATCACCGTGAGCCCCGATCCGTCGTAGCCGACTCGATAGAGCCGCGCATAGTAGGGCACGCCAGGCTCACGGCCACGGGCCGTGAAGTAGACGTACTTGTTCGCTTCGTCGACGTACTCGATCTGTCCGACGTCCCATTCACCGGTCGTGACCTGGTTCTTCAGCATTCCGCTGCGGAACTTGGACGTCGAGAGGTCGACCTCGCCATTGGCCGTCGTCGCGCGCGACGCCCCCGCCGGCGCGCCCGCCTGGGCAACGGCCGTTCCTCCACCAGCGTCGAGCCGATATACGTGCGACCAACCGTCCCGCTCCGACCACCAGAAGGCATCGGCGCCATCCTTGGTCACGTACCAGCTCACCGGATCAAACGTCGGCGGCCCAATCTCGACGAACGTCTTACTCGAATCGCGCGCGATGACGTGCACCGCGCCACTCTTGGCGTCGACAGATGCGAGATAAGCACTCTTTGAACCGCGCGTAAACCAAGTGACGTACACCTTGTCCGACGTCGCACTCCACGCGGAATCGCGCGCCGAACCGACGATGGTGAGCTGATTCGGCGTCGGCGTCAGCTTCACGGCAAGATTGGTCTTCGCTTCGACGTCGATGATGTGAAAGCCCGGCACGGGCACAACGGAGTCGCCCGGGAGCGCGTAGGGCTGGCTGTACACCTTCGGCCGTTGCGGTGTGTACGAGATGTACGACATCTGACCGACGTGTCGCTCGTCGTTCCGTGCGACGATGAGCTTCTTTGAATCAGGCGACCACCGGAGTTGTGGGCGCCGCGGC
>QHUV01000137.1 GCA_003222065.1 Gemmatimonadota bacterium
CGCGCGATCGCTCGCTGGAAGGTTTGCGTCGTTGTCTGTGGATCACCGTACACGAGGGCAGGCTCCGTTGTGCTGAACGGAACACCCGAGCAATAATCCTCGGCCAGCAGGACGTGCACGAGTGCGGAGAGGGCATACATCTCGCCGACGCGAGGATCCTTTGTGTTGAAGCTTGCGAGTGACTTCGCGGCTCGTTCCGCACCTTCGCGCGCTCGGTGCAGGTTGAGATACATGTTCTGCCACGCGGCGGCTTCTTCTCGTACGGCGCGCAGATCCATTTGCTTGACCTCGGGCGGCGTACCGCCAAAGCGCGCCTCATCGGTGAACCAAGCCCCTGCTTCCACGAGGCCGAGACCCGCCGCGACGCTGCCGCCGTCCACCGCGAGGGCGAGGTCGCCGACGGCGCCATTGTAGAGCGCGACCGCACCTTGCGCCGTATTGAGCGAGCCGGGATCGATGACGTCTGGATTGTCGGACGTCAGCAGCGAGTCCGCCTTGCAGGCGACGATGAGCGCGGCGGCCACCGCAAGCGCCGCCCTGAGCATGCGTCGCGTGAATGTCGATGTATGTCTCATGAGGGTATCATCCTCTCTGGATAACGTGGCATGGTCGGAGCAGCATCAGAAACCGAGGGTCATGCGCAGCGTCCAGATGCGCGGCGGCGTCAGCTGCACGAAGTTGTACACGGCGGCGTCGTTGCCTTGGGTCGCGATCTCGGGATCCCAGCTCTTGAAGTTGGACCAGATGCCAAGATTGCGAGCCGTTAGGCGCAGCGAAGCGCTCCGTACCCCGGCGCGCCCCAGATATTGCTCCGGAATCGCGTAGCTCATCGACAGCTCCCGCAGCTTCCAGAACGACGCATCCTCGAGATAGGCCCCGAGACCCGTGCCGCCGGCGATGGCTTTCGCCTGATCTTCCAGCGATGCCGACGGATCGTTGATCGCGCGGCAATTCTGCGTCGGCACGCACTGGAACCACTCGTTGGCGTTCAGGTTTACGAAACCAGCGCGGCGATCGAGCAGACTCGAGAAGGTGAGCCGCTTGTACAGCGTGATCGTCGGCGTGAACGAGAGTGTTCGCGTTGGCACGGACGATCCACCGAACTGCGGGTCGGCGGAGACCTGCACTTCGCTCGGCTCGATGATACCGTTCTTGTTCGCGTCGCTGTACGAGGTCATGCGCGGCCACCAGAGGCCGAACAGCGGATAACCCACCCGATTCTGGTACCCGAAGCCCGTGATCGGCGGCAGACCACCGAGGTCGACGAGCTTGTTCTTGTTGCGCGAAACCTCGACGTTGAGGTCGAACGCGGCATTGCTGAGATCGATCAGCCGGCCGTTGAACGAGACCTCGACGCCCGTGTTGGTCACGACGCCGACATTCTCGATACGCGAGACCGTCGCGCCTAACGAACCAGGCAGTACGCGCTGGATGAGCGCGTCCGTCGTGCGCTTGTTGTAGTAGGTGACCTGAACATTGGCGCGGCTGTGCACAAAGCCGGCGTCGAAGCCGGTCTCGAACTCCTGCGACCGCTCCGGCTTGAGGGCCTCGTTCCCCAGCCCAGCGAGGGTGACGGCTGGCTGATCGCCGCCAAGCACCGAGCTCGTAATCGGGGAGAGATATCGCAGCGCATCCACGGGACCCGGCTGTTGACCGGAGACACCGAAGGCGCTCCGCAGTCGCAGCTCGTCGAGCCAGCGGAGGTAGCGCATGCCGCCCCCGTTCTCCAGAGCCACCCACGACGCCGAGACCTTGGGGTACCTGGCCGATCGGTTCTGCTTCCCGAATGCACTGTTCTGGTCGTAGCGCAGCGCGCCGGTCACATAGAGGCGTTGATCCAAGCCGAACTGCTGTTCGACATACTGGCCAAGCGTGTTGGTCTCGATCGTCCGCTCACCGGACGTCTTGATCGCGCCGGCGTCGATGCGCGTGATCCCCGGCGGGAAGACGTTCGCCGTGTTGAGCGTTCCGTCCAGGCGGTCGCGAATGTATTGCGCGCCGACCGACGTCTTCGACTCGATGCGCGATGTCAATTGACGCGTGAGGGTCGTGCCGAGGTCGACGGTGTACTTCGCGCTCGTGTAATCGTTGATCGTTCGCAGGCCCTGGCGATTGAGGCCGCAGATCTTGCAGCCCTGACCCGACGTGTTGTTCGCTTCGTCGGAGTATCTGAGGTAGTCGAGACCGACGGTGCCCCGCGCGGTGATGAAGCTCCACGGATGCCAGTTCGTTTGCAGGCTATTCGTAAAGCGGCTGTCACGCCGGTAGATCGACTCGGAGAATCCCTCCGCGGGGCGCGCAAAGCCCCACGGGTTGGCTGCCTTGGCGGGATTCGCGCTGCCGAACAGCGCGGCGCCGAGGATCCCTTGCGTGTTGTCGCCAGTCTGGGGAATGCGAATTTCGCTGTTGACGTACCCACTCGAGAGCGTCAGGTCGACGTTGTTCGAGAGCAATGCGCTGAGATTGCTCCGCAGGTTGATCCGCTTCAACTCGTTAGGGTTGAGTTGCTCCCCGGGGAGAACGGTCACGCCGCGTTCCTGCCGCAAAAAATCCTGCTCCATCTTCGGCATCTGGAGGATGCCGCCTTCGTGATCGAGACCGCCGGAGATGAAATAGCGGATCTGCTCCGAGCCGCCGTTGATCTGAATGCCGCGGTCCCCGTGATAGCCGGACGTCAGCGGCGTCGTGTTCGCATCGCGCAGCAAGTTGCGCGAAAAGAGCTGCGTGATCGTGCATTGTCCGGCGACCTGTTGCCACGGCAGACACTGGCGAGTGGCGCCGGTCCCGGTGGCGGTGCCTTGCGAGTAGTACTGGCCCGGATAATCAGTGACGTCCTTGCTGTAGCCTTCCTCGTCGAACGCCATCCATTGCGTGCGCCCCGGCTTCGCGCGCTTTGTCGTTATGCGAATGACGCCGTTCGCCGCCTGCGTTCCATACAGGGTGGCTGCGGACGGACCCTTGACGATCTCCATGCTCTCGATCTCGTCAGGATCGATGTCATTGAGAAACGATGGCTTGCCGCCGCCGCTGAACACCGTCAGGTCCGGTGACCCAGTCTCGACCTTGATGCCGTCGACGTACACGAGTGGGTCATTGGAGAGCGAGGCGCTGCTCAGCCCGCGGATACGCACGCGCGAGCCAAAACCGACGTTGCCGTTCTGCTGAATCAGCGTTACGCCGGCGACGCGGCTGTTGAGTAGATCCTGCATGTTCGAGATGGGTGCGGCCTCGACGAGCTTGGCGGCATCGAGTTTCGCGACGGTGTTGCCAAGCTCGCGCGTGCGCTGCTCACCCGTCGCCGTGGTCACGACTTCCTCGAGCACGAACGGCACGTGGTTGATGATGAAGTCAGCCGTCACCGACTGGCCGCCGGTGACCGCGACGGTGCGCACCGCCGGCCCGTACCCGACGCGGCTCGCCCGCAACTGGTGTGTGCCGGCCGGCACCGCGCGCATGGTAAAAACGCCGGAATCGTTCGTGAGCGCACCAATGGTGCTGCCGGTGACGACGACCGCGGCGCTCGGAACGGGCAGGCCGGTCGACTGATCCGTTACACGGCCGGTAATCGCGCCTTGCCGCGACGTTGCCGCTTGCGCGCCCGCGCCGCTGACGGCGACGACGCCCGTGACAATCGCGGCGAAGAGTGAGCAAGTTCTCATCGGGACCTCGAATCGGAGGGGAGAGGTCATGGCTCGCGACGGCGCGGGCCGCGGGGGAGTTGGCGCGAACATGCGCCCCGCGGTCGCGCTTGGCAATACGCCCTCCGTTATGGACCGCCCAATTGCACAGACAAATGGGCTGCCAAGGGGGATGACCGGGCGGCGGCCCCCGCGCTTCTCGCGGCGTTAGCCGCCGAGGCTCCGCAACTGCGACGGCGTCAGCGCCCAACGCAGCATTGCCTCGCCCGCACTCGGCGTGTCGTCGAAATGCAGCAAACACGCGGCGCCTTTCTTGAGCTCGATGCGCGACTCGGTCTTGCCGCACATCAACCAGGTGACGAGGCCTCCGAGATGCGGCTCGTGCCCGACGACGGCGACGGTACGCTCATCGTCGTTCTTCTCGTTAGGCGCGATGCGCTCGCGCAGCCAGTCGAGCAGCTCTTTGACGTCGCGATCCGGACGCAGCGCGTCGACGATCTCGACGCGGGCGACGGAGACCGCCGGCGCGACGATCTCGGCCGTTTCGCGTGCCCGCACGAGCGGGCTCGAGGCGAGCACGGCCACCCGTGGGCTGACCGTGCGCAGTCCTTCCGCGGCACGGCGCATCTTGTCGCGGCCAGCCTCGGTGAGCGGACGCTGATCATCATGGCGCCCGGTGGCCGCGAAGCGCTCCTTGTCTTCGGCGATCGCGTGGCGGATGATGAGAAGATTCATGAGCGGGACCGAGCCGCAAAAATGCAGCCGCCGGCCCGCTCGTCGCTAGGCCGTCATCGCCCGCCGGCCCGTTGCCGGCTGTGTACTGTCCGCCGCGTCGAGCATCTCGCGGACCTTGCTCGCCAGGAAATCCGGACGAAAGGGCTTGCCAATGAAGCCGACCGTGGTTCGGCGCAGTCCCTGGTGCAGGATCGCGTCTTCGGTGTAGCCGGACATGAAGAGCACTCGCGTCTCGGGACGCAACTTCCAGAGCTCGAGCGCCAGCTCGCGGCCGCCCAGGTTCGGCATCACGACGTCGGTCACGAGCAGGTGGATCGCGCCCGCGTGCGCGCTGCTCACCGCGAGCGCTTCTTCGCCGTCCCTGGCCACGCAAACGTGATAACCGAGTTCCTCGAGGACGCGTTGCAGCACTTCGCGAAGCGCCTCGCCATCCTCGACGAGCAGAATCGTCTCGCCCGGCCCGCTGCGAAGCGCGCCATCCACGCCTAACGTGCGTGGCCGGGATTCGCTCGTACTCTCCACCGAAAGGGGCGTTAGGCGCTGAGCCGACCGCGGCGGCAGCACCTGCTCACCAACAGCCACTGGAAAGTAGATGCGAAAGATCGTGCCCCGACCGAGCTCGCTGTCCACCTGAATGTGGCCACCCGACTGCTGCACGATACCATACACGGTGGCCAAGCCGAGGCCGGTGCCCTCTCCCTGCGCTTTGGTCGTGAAGAACGGCTCGAAGATCCGCTCCTGGGTCTCGGCGTCCATTCCCGCCCCCGTGTCGCCCACCGAGAGGAGCACATAACGCCCCGCCGTGACGCCAGGATGCGCCGCGGCGTAGGCCGCGTCGAGAAAAGCCTCGTCGGTCTCGATGCGGAGCACTCCGCCGTTAGGCATCGCGTCCCGGGCGTTCACGGCGAGATTGAGCAGCACCTGTTCCATCTGCGCCGGGTCAGCCCGGAACGCGGACAGGCTTTCGAACGCCCGCGTCTCGATGCGAATGCCGGTATCGATCAGCCGGCGCAACATCTCCTCCATCCCGGCGACGATCTCGTTCAGACTGATGAGTCTCGGCTGGAGGACCTGCTTGCGGCTGAAGGTGAGCAGTTGATTCGTGAGCGCGGCAGCGCGAACCGTGGCATTATAAATTTCGTCGACGTCGGCGCGGCGGACGTTTCCTTCGGCAACGCCCTGCTTGAGTAGCTCGCAGTACGTGCCGATCACCGTCAGCAGGTTGTTGAAGTCGTGAGCGACGCCACCGGCGAGACGCCCGATCGCCTCCATCTTCTGCGCTTGGCGCGTCGTCTCCTCGTTCCGCCGCAGCATCTCCTCGTGCCGTTTGCGCGCCGTGATCTCGCGCGCAACGATGAGCACGCCGGTAATGCGCTCTTCCTCACGAATCGGATTGCAGCTGATCAGGTACCAACCCGGGTCCTCCGTGCTCGTTAGGCGCAGCTCCCGCTGCCGGCTTTGCCCCTCGGCGGCGGCGTTGACGTCCGCGGCGAGCAGTTCGCGGTCCTCAGGGTGCGCGAGCAACGCTACCTGGCTGCCAATCAGTACCGAGCCCGATACACGCCGCGGCCGCGGCGTGGTCAACGGGTCCGCCGACCTCACGCCGGCGCCGACCGCGAAGAGGCGCGCCGCCTCGTTCGCCGAGACGATGACGCCATCGCGGTCGGCGCTGAGGATCATGTCTGGCGCCGTCTGTAGGAGTAGCTCGTACCGCTCGCGTGCCCGCCGCATCACCCGCACGAAGGTGACCTGCACAATTCCGAACGTCGCGATCATCGTCGTCCCGAAGAGTGCCACCGCAAACGCAATGCCGTAGTTCTCTTTCAGCGGCGGCAGTCCCGCGAACCCGACGGGCACGACCATGCCTAACGTCTCGCCGACGATGAGCGCGTTGAAGCAACAGAGCGCGTACACGGCCGCGTATTGCGCCCGGCGCCGCGGGAGCGTGGCGAATGCGAACGTGACGCCGAAGGCGACGAGCGTCACGGCGATCCACCAACCGCCGCCGATCATCGCGCACGCGACGGTCACGATCGTGGCGTCGACGTAGTACGACGCGGCCTGCACGACGTCTGCGTCGTTCGCCGTCCGCGCGCGCCGCAGGATGATCCCGGAGAGGAACGTCAGCGCCATCCACAGTGCAAAAACGCCGTACACCCACGGCGACGCCCGTAGGCCGGCAACGTGGAACACCGCCGTGACGACGGTGAAAATGGCGATGAGCACACGCCGTCGAGCGGCGGCCAGTTCGGCGCGAGCGACGGCGAGGGCGAA
>QHUV01000702.1 GCA_003222065.1 Gemmatimonadota bacterium
CAGACGCCGGCTAACGCGCCCACTAGACGAATTACTGTGTCTCACACGTTGAAGGTGATCGGAGCCGGCTTCGCGCTGCTCACGGTGTGCTTGATCGTCGCGCGGCTCGTCGGAGGACCGAGTCAACCACACCTGGCACGCGCGGCCTTAATCTTCGTTGGGCTGTGGCTCGTCGGCGCGGGCGTCAATATGTGGGTCGGTGTTGCCAAGGCTGGGTATTCGGTCGCCGAGGAAGCGCCGATATTCCTCGTCGTGTTCGCGATCCCCGCGACGGTCGCACTCGTGATCTGGTGGAGATTTTCGCGAGGATAAGGTGGATCTGTCCGGCCTACCCCAGTTCACGATCGAGGAGATCCGCCACACACCGGGCGATCCCGAAGTCGTTCTCGTCGGACGCCTGTCGCACCTGCGCGGCGTTCGCAACCAAGCCGCCTGGCTCTATCGTTCCACGGGACCGTCACTCATCGGCACGGTCGCACAGATTCCGACATTGACTCACGACTCGGTGGAGTATCGCACGTCGGATACAGCGCTCGCGCCGGAGCTTCGCGTCGGGGCGGTGTATCCGTGGATCGACTACTACTGGCAGTCGTATCACGTGGCGATGGTATTGGCCGGACGCTGGGAGCACCGAACGTTCACGCCTGAGGCAGCTCACTATTTTCGCCTCGGGGGCGTCACGGGATGGCAACCGGTTGGCGCGAAGCTACCGGAAGGCGCCGAGGATCTTGGCGTCCGAGAAGGCGCGTGGGACCACGAGCACTGTGAGTTGTGCCGCGCGCGCATCGGTGATCCCGAGAGCCGGGACGGCTACGTCGATCCGGAGAAGCACTGGCTCTGTCGTGCGTGTCATGACCGTTACGCTATCACGCGTGACATCTCGTTCGTGATCGACGACTAACGATCGTTGCAACCGACCAGCGACACCATTCATCATGGCCACGCAGGCTGACGTTCGCCGCATCGCTCTTGGCTTGCCCGACACGGAAGAGGCAGCGGGTGACTTCGCCTTCTCGGTTCGGGTCAAGGACAAGCTCAAGGGATTCGCCTGGGTGTGGAAGGAGCGGATCGACCCGAAGAAGCCGCGCGTGCCCAATCCCAAAGTGCTCGCCGTCCGCGTCGCGAATCTCGGCCAGCGGGAGCTCCTCATTTCCGCGGAGCCCACCAAGTTCTTCACCGAGCCGCATTACAGTGGGTTTCCGGCGGTGCTGGTGAGACTCGCCGCGGTGAACGCCGCCGATTTGCGTACGCTGCTGGCGGAGGCGCACCGGTGCATGGCGCCAGCAGCGTCGCCTCTGAAAGCCCGCACGCGAAAGCGGTCGCAAA
>QHUV01000138.1 GCA_003222065.1 Gemmatimonadota bacterium
TGCTCATCAAGCCCCAGGGCGGCGCGTTGTGGCCGTTCGCGTTAGGCGGGTTCCTCGCCATCGCCTCCAAGTACGTGCTGCGGTATCGCGAGAATCACCTGTGGAACCCGACCAACTTCGCGATCACGGTCCTCCTTCTCGCTGCGCCCGATCGCGTCTCCGTGCTGAGCCATCAGTTCGGCAATGATCTCACCACGAACCTCGTGATCTGGACCTTCGGCCTGATCATCGCCGCCCGCGTCGGCGTGCTCCACATCACGCTCACGTATCTGGCCAGCTTCCTCGTGCTTGGCACCCTCCGCGCGGCCCTCCTCGGCCAACCGATACTGCCGGAGATCGCGCCGATCACCGGACCGATGTACCAGCTGTTCGTGTTCTTCATGATCACGGATCCACGGACCGTTGTAAAAGGCCGGCGAAAGCAGATGGTCGTTGCGGTCCTGATCGCGATTATGGAAACGCTCATCCGCTACGCGGCGGATCGTGGGATGCCGCTCCCCACGGCGTTCACCGCAGCCCCGGCGTTTCTCGCCCTCGCCACCGTCGGTCCGATAGCGAAATGGATTGACCTCCGTTTCATCGCTCCGCGCCCAGCGGGGGCGCCGGCGCGGCATCAGGCCCTCGGAAGCCACGCCTAACGAACGGCCGCTCCGGGGACATGCCTCTGAGCGCAGGGACTGCGGCCAGCAGCTCGTGGCGCGTCATCCCAAGTAGTGCGTGTTGCTCGACGAGCAGGTCGAAGTCCACAGGGTACAGGTTCCGCCGGCGCGCGTCCGCAAGTCCGGCAATGTTGCGCGGCGCGATGACCTCCGCGACCCAATCAGCGAAGCGTCGGCGCTCGTCGGCGGTTCCAGGGTCGCCGCGACGCCGGGTGATCTCTCTCAGCCGGCGAAGGCTCTCGCCAGGCAGCGAGTCCAGCACGGCATCGCCGACGCCGAGGAACCCACTCCACGCGACCGCGTCGTCGCGCGAGAGGCGCTGGCAGACCTCCGCGAAGGAGACGGCCGCGAAATAGAGCATCGCCTGCGCGGCGAAGAGATCGAAGTGAGCCATCGCTTCGTAGGCGCCGGCGACGACCCGATCGATCTGATCGGCCTCCGCACCTAGCAGCGCGTCGTACCGTGCCAGTGCGGATGCGTCCGGGACCCGGGTCCCCTGTTTAGCAAGCTCAAATCCCAGCGCGAGCCGCTCGACGGCGCGCAGGCTCCACGCGATTCCCGTCGAGAACAACGGATCGACGAACGCGTAAGCGTGGGGCATCAGCGCCCAGCGCTCTTCCGCGGCCCGCGTCAGGCGATGTTGAATACACGATCGAAATGTCATCGGCATCAGTGGCCGCGCGTCGGCGAAGGCGGTCGCCAGCGTCGGGTAGCGCCGAAGCAACGCGCTCCAGAGTGAAGCCGCGTCGGCCGAGCCGCGTGCGCCGAGCGTCGAGGCGCCGGTCGGCGCGAGCAGGAAGCCAGCGCTCGTCGTGCCATGATCGAAGCGCAGCGAGTACATCCAGCCTTCGTCGATTACGTGGTGCACGGCCGCCCAATCGTCGGGATACGGCCCTTCGGGGAGGCCCGGCACCACCTCTCGCATCAATCGGACGTCATCGAAGTGGCTGAAGACGAGCGCGGAACGCGTCTCGGTTCGTTCGAGGCCTGAAGGGATCGCGAGCTGCCGCGCGAGAAAACCGCCAGGGCCAGATGCGTCGATGAGGAAGTTCGCATGCAGCGCGAAGGGATTGCCGTTCTGTTTTCCCGTGACGCACACTTCCTGTGACGATACTGTCGCGCTCGTTAGGTCCACGCGATCGCGATAGTCCACGCCGGCGGCGATTGCCTGACGCACGAAATGATGATCCACGTCCGCGCGCAGCCAGTGCGTATCGGCGATAGCATCGTGAGGGCTCGCCGCGACGAGCAGACGTTCGGAATCGAATCCATTGTCGGCGAACGGCTGATTCGGATGATGCCGGTAGAACGTGAAGCCGCGCTTCAATCCGCGACGAAGCTCCGGGAAATGCTCGAGCCACCGTCCGTGTGCCGCCAGGGAATAGCAATCGGGAAGGCCGTAGCGGAGCCCAATGCGCTCGAGCGAGAGATTCGCCAGGGGTGTCGACGACTCGCCGATCGCGAATCGTGGGTGTGTACCGCGCTCGAGGAGGACCACGTCGTATCCAAGCACGGTGAGTACGCGCGCCAATAGCGATCCGGCGAATCCGCTGCCGACAATTGCAACCTCGCACGATTGCGTCACGCGGCGTCACAGGCGGCGCACGTGATCGGTGCCTGCGGCGCGCCGCTCACATTCAAATACCGAAGGCGCGCGATTCGCCGCGACCGGCACGCTTCGCAAGCGGGCAGTCGCTCTGCGTCCCACACGTCTGCCGTGACAACCGTCGGTGCGACGTGGGAGCAGCGGTCGAGAGCCGCCTCGAGCTCGCGCAAAGTGGGCGGATGGAAATCTCCCTCTCCCTGCAAACGTTCCAACTCCCCGTTGCCTCCCCGCACCGGAATGATGGACACGACCGCCGCGCCACGCGCCGCTGCGTACTCCACTGTCCGGACCACCCAGTCGAGCGATTCGTTCCGCTCGACGTGCGGCGCTCCGAGAAGCACGAAGACGCGTAGATCCACGTCGTTCTCGCGCAAAAAATCAGTGGCGCGCTCGAAGCGTGAGAGATCCAACCGCTTGTTGAGCTGCGACGCCGCCACCGGATGAACGGTTTCGAGCCCGATCGCGACCTCCAGTCTTCCCGGAATCTGCCGCGCAAACTCCATCGTCTGTGGCCCGATCGTGCTCGCATGCGACTCCACCGTCACCGCGGAGAACGGCCGCGCGAGCTCCGCGATCCGCGGCAGGTCTTCCGGCGGAACTGCTTGACGGTCGAAGAAGTTGCTGGCGTTGTACAGCTTCAGCCGATCCGGCAACGGCCCGTCGACGGCGGCCAGCACTTGTTCCAGCTGCCTGACGAGTGCGCCGGCTGGCGTCGGGCCATCGATCGTCCATCGCCAGAGATCGCAAAACGAGCATGTGAAGGGACACTCGGCGCCGGCGAGGAAGGCGGTCAACGCCCACTCGACGTTTTGCTCGTTAGGCCGGCGCTCCTGCTCAACGAGCCAACCGTGCGCGGTGAACGGATCGACTTTCGGCTTAGGTGGCCGCAGGCCGCGAATGCGTCGATCGACAGCTGATGCGCTCACACGAGCGTGGCGTGCAGCGTCTCGAAGTGCCGCCGATAGCGCGCCTCATGTTGCGGAAAAAGTCGCGGCACTTCCGCCGGCGACACCGAACCGTGCTGAAAGCGCCGCTTCGGGAATACTGGTATTTCGATGCCGAGCACGGCACGAATTCCGCGCGAGACCACTTCGCCTTTCAAGGCGTACAGGAGGTCATGTGACCCCACCGTGAGCTCGGCGAACGGGATTGCCTCCGCCACCGCGACGACCGCCGGACGCGTGTACGGGCTGAAAGCCTCGAACGCGTGTTCACGAGCACACGCGTAGCTCCGCACACAACCACGGCTATAGCCGCCGGAGTAGGTGAGCGAATGCTTGATCGATTCGACACCCCAACCCTCCTGGTACAGCATTCTGTTGTTGACGACGCTGCGGATCGTAAGCTCGCTGTTCTCCTCGATCGGATAATCCTTGAGGTTCTCGTCTCCGCCGTCGCCGTCCACGAGGAGGCGCCAGTCGGGATAACGCTCACGGATGCCCCCGAGAAGCGCCAGATTCACGGTCGCGCATTCGACGTCGAGCGGCTTGTAATCCTCGATGACCGCCACGGCGTGCAGTGGATCGAGTGTGCTCGAGGGCACGTCGACGATCTCGCCAAGCATCTCTAGACCTGTTTGCGAGAGGAACGCTCTTGCCTGGCGAGCATCTTCCCCTTCGCCGTCGATGGACAGCGTAAATGCCTTGAGGCGCGCCGGCGATTGACCTTCGTCGAGCAGCAGCTTGTATAGACACAGAAGGACCGCGCCGCTGTCGATTCCGCCTGAGAATGGGACGCCGATAGCGCTCGCCTTGTCTTGCACCACCAGCCAATGACGCAGCTCACTGTAGACGGCCTCGATATAGCGACGACCGATGAGATCCAGGTCCTGAGGCAACGTGCCGCGTGGCGGATCGAAGAAGCGACGATGAATGGGATTCGGATCCGGATAGCCGATGAGCCGCAGTGTCGTGACATGGTGCGCAGGCACCATGCGCGTGTAGCTCGGATGAAATTGATCCGCCCAACCGTGGCGAACGAGCTCCGCTGCGATGTCGTCGATGCGTTCGCCAACGATCAGCACCGGGCCCTCTGCTGCCTTGGCGAGGAAATATCGGAGCGGCCGGTCGAGGCTTCGCGCCAGAATGACGCGCTCGCCTTCCTGCGCCAGGAGCGCGAAGGAGCCAGCGATGTCGAGCACCGCATTGGCATCGGCCTCGAGCAATCGGCGTTGCGCCTCCATTTCGCCCAGATCCCACAACCGTTGCGACTGGGGATGGATAAGATTGATGACTCGCGCAATGGGGTACGGCATGTCGAAATCGAGTCTGGGTGTAGGGTTGGCGGAGCAACATCTACCGCCCAACATCCATGATGGAGAGTTACCATGCAATATGTATTGATGGCGTATATGGACGAAGAACGATCGACGCTCACCAAATAGGAGATTACAGCGATGTGGCGACAAGCCGTAGCTCTGGTCGCGCTGCTCGTTCCGTCGTCGCCGACGAGGACCATCGTGTCGCGTCCCGCCGTGGCCGACGAGCCGGTGCTCGGCCAATGGGACATCACCATCCGCATGCCCGATGGTGAGCGGCCGTCCTGGCTGGAGCTGAGCCACTCTGGTCGCGATGTGGTCGTCGGGCAGTTCGTCGGCATCGTCGGCAGCGCCAGGCCCATCTCCCGCGTGGTGGTGAGCGGCGATTCCCTGCACTTCACCATTCCGCCGCAGTGGGAAAGCGGTAACGGCGACCTCACCGTGGACGGACGCCTAACGGGTGACCGGCTCGCAGGCAGCATGACGCTGCCCGACGGCAAACGGTACGATTGGTCCGGCGTCCGCGCTCCCCTGATGAAGCGCGATCACGCCCCCAAGTGGGGAACGCCGATTCGACTGCTGCACGCGAACGACTTGGGCGGATGGCGCGCGGTGGGCGGCGAGCCGAATCAGTGGGAGGTGGCCAACGGCGTGCTGCGCAGCCCACACTCCGGTGCAAATATCCAGACCGCTCAGACGTTCGGCGACTTCAAGCTTCACATCGAGTTCCGCTATCCGGCGGGGAGCAATAGCGGCGTCTATCTGCACGGCCGCCACGAGGTGCAGATCCAGGACGACTATGGTCTGGAGCCGGCCAACGATCGTTTCAGCGGCGTGTACGGCTTCATCGCGCCGAGTGAGATTGCCGCCAAGCGTCCTGGCGAATGGCAATCGTTCGATATCACACTCATTGGCCGAATGCTCACCGTCGTCGCGAACGGGAAGCGCGTCATCTGCGATCAGGCGATTCCCGGAATCACCGGTGGCGCCATCGACAGCAACGAAGGCGCGCCCGGTCCTCTGCTACTGCAAGGAGATCACGGGCCGATCGAGTTTCGCAATATCACGCTCACGCCGGCGCGGTAGCCTGTCGACTAGCGACTCTACTCTGCTCGCATCGCGATGATCGGGTCGACGTGCGTCGCTCGCCGCGCGGGGATCAGCGCGGCGGCGAGTGCGACAGCGGCCAGGAACATTGGTACGCTGACGAACGTCGTAACGTCGGTCGGTTGGATGCCGTAGAGCAGCGTGCTCAAAATGCGCACGGCGAACGCGGCAACGAGGAGTCCGATCACAATGCCGGCGACAACAAGACGGCCGCTCTGCGCGAAGACGAGCCACAAGACGTCGCGACGCGTCGCGCCGAGCGCCATGCGCACGCCGAGCTCGCGCGTGCGCTCGGCGACGGCATAGGAGATGACGCCGTAGAGTCCAGTACATGCCAACACGAGAGCAAGTACGGCGAAAATGGACAGGACGTTCCCCTGCAAACGAGGACGCCAAAGCGAGCGCGAGACAGCTTCGTCGAACGTCTGCACCTGATACAGCGCCAGCTTTGGATCAAGGGCACGCACCGCGCTGCGGATCGCAGGAATTAGCGTATGTGGATCCTCACGCGTCGTCCGCATAACGATGGTCTGCTGGCGCGCCGGATACACCGCGTAGGGAAAATAGACCGCGGGTCCCATCGGCTCGGGCAGACGATAGTGGCGGAAGTCGCGCACGACGCCGACGACGGTCGCGTATGGCTCGCGATCCCCTCCAACGCGGAGACGCCTTCCGATCGGATCCGCTCCGCCGAAGCCGCGGGTTATCATCTGCTCGTTGACGAGGACTACCGGATTGAGAGAGTCGCGATCCGCTTCGGTGAGCCAGCGTCCCCGCAGGAGAGCGACACCGATCGCCTTGAAGTAATCCGGCGTCACATACTGGTAGTGCGCATCCAGCTC
>QHUV01000139.1 GCA_003222065.1 Gemmatimonadota bacterium
CCCGATCAACATCGCCGCCACGATCCGCGCGATGAAGAACATGGGGGTGTCGCGCCTGCGCCTCGTACGCCCGGTGGAGTATGATCCGTATCGCTTGGAGGGAATCGCCCACGGAACCAACGACGTCATCGAACGCATCGAGCGATTCGACTCCTTCGATGAGGCGGTCGCGGATTGCGTACGCGTCGTCGGGTTCACCGCACGACGCCGCAGCGCGAAGTGGCGCTTCATCGACCCGCGCGCGTCGGCGCGGGAGCTACTCGAGATTGCGGACGAAGGCACCGTGGCGATGGTCTTCGGTCGCGAGGACAGCGGGCTACCGAACGACATTCTCGACCGCATGCACGCCGCGGTCGTCATTCCAACGACGGAGCACGCGTCGCTGAACCTGGCGCAGGCCGCGCTGCTCGGGCTCTACGAGCTGCATCTCGCCGCGGGCGACGCCACGCGCTGGATCGCGCCCGCAAAGAAGCTCGCTCCGCCGCCTACGGCTGAGCAATTCGAACGAGCATACGTCGACATCGAGCGCGGTCTCGCCGCCATCGAGTTCTTCAAGACGCGCAACGTCGAGCTGATCATGCGCTCGGTGCGCTCGCTGCTCTACCGCGCCAAGCCCGACGCGCGCGAGCTCTCGCTCGTGCGCGCGATGAGCATCGAGATCGTACGCTATTTGGAGCGCACTCGCCGGACTTGACTCCACCCCGCGACGCGACCTTTTTCCGCTCATGCCATTCCGTCGCTTCTTCGAGCGCGGTACGAAGCGCGAGACGCCCACCGTCGATGAGGAGACCGTCGCGGACGAGACGGAGGTGTCGGACGACGCGCTCGAGCCGGACGAAGCCGACGCCGGGACCCTCGACGAGGACGAAGAAGGCGCACCCGAAGACCAGGCCGAGATCAACTGGCGCGACCGCGCGAATGCTGTCCTCCCCACCGGCGCGTCGACTGGGAGCAAGCGCGCGGAAGCGCTCTACGGCGACGCCAACGCCGCGGGTCCGACGCACTACTACAACGCCAGCGGTTGTCGCGTCGTCGATGCCACGGGAGAGTCGTACATCGACTGCACGATGGCGCTCGGTGCCGTCGCCCTTGGGTATGCCGAGCCGCACGTTCAGGAGTGGGTGCTCAACGCACTCTCGGCGGGGAACGTCTCTGGACTCTCCAATGTGCATGAAGTAGAGCTGGCCGAGCGACTGTGCGCCCACATCCCCTGCGCCGAGATGGTGCAGTTCCTCAAGGCCGGCGCCGAAGGCATGTCGGCCGCAATACGGATTGCACGCACCTACACTGGTCGCGATCTCGTCGTGGGGAGCGGTTACTTCGGCTGGCACGATTGGTCGAGCGACGCCGCCGGCGTGCCGGCCGCAGTGCGCGCACTGTTTCGCGTCGTGCCGTTCGATGATGTAACAGCTCTCGAACATGCGGCACGTGAAGCCGGCGACCGTCTTGCCGCAATCGTCATCGAGCCCGTCATCGAGCGGCTGCCGTCCGAGGCGTGGATCCTCGCTGCGCGTGAAATGGCGAGCTCGTTAGGCGCGGTGCTCATCTTCGACGAGATGAAAACAGGCTTTCGCCTCCGGCCGGGCGGTTATCACGAGTTGTCCGATGTGATGCCCGACCTGGCCGTATTCGGCAAAGCGCTCGCGAACGGCTTTCCCCTCGCCGCGGTCGTCGGCCACCGTGACGTCATGCAGGCCGCGCGTCGCACGTGGATCTCCTCGACTCTTGCGGGCGAGAGTGTTGCCCTCGCGGCGGCCAACGCCGTGCTCGATGTTCACGAGAGTCGCGATGTCTGCGCCACCCTCGCGACGACCGGACAGGCCATGCGCGCCGGAGTGGCTGCCGCGATCAAGGCTTCGGGGATTACCGGAGTGCGCGTCGACGGTCTGGATCCGATGTGGCTCCTGCGCTTCGAAGATCCGCACCGCGAAACGCGCTTCCTCGAGCTCGCGGTCACCCACGGCATCTTATTCAAGAGGGGTGCATACAACTTCGCCGCCACGGCTCACGATGACGAGGCGGTCACCGCGATCGAGGAAGGAGCAAGCGCCGCGTTCGTCGAATTGTTGGAAGAGGAGCGCGGCCAGGCGTGAGCGCGCCACTTGCCGGCACCGCTCCGCTCATCGACGCGCACGCCCACTTTTATCATGCAGGTGCAGGTCGCTCCGACTGGGCCGATCTCAATGCCGCGCGCTTCCGCGCCGGCGACCGCATCGGCATCACTTATCACGTCGCGTCGGCGCTCGGCACGTACGGCTTCTCATCGCCGACGTACTTTCCGTCACCCGCGGACGTCACCATCGGCAACGACGCGATGCTCGAGATCGCCGCGCGTGAGCACGGTCGCGTGCGCATGTACGTCACGGTGAATCCGAATTACACTGATCACGCGCTGCGTGAGATCGAGCGGTGCGTCGAGCGCGGCGCGATTGGCATCAAGCTGCTCGCCAGCCGGCGCGCGGACGATCCGCTGCTCGATCCGATCGCCGAGCGCGCCGCGCACCGGACGCTGCCGGTGCTGCACCACATTTGGCAGCACCGGCGCCGCGAGTGGCCGTCGCAGGAAATCTCCGACGGGGCCGACCTCGCGCGTCTTGCGGCGCGACATCCGCGGGCGAATTTCATTCTCGCCCACATCGGTGGCGGGGGTGACTACGCCCACACCTTTCCTGCCATCGTCGACACGCCTAACGTCTTCCCGGACCTCTCGGGAAGCGGCGTCGACCGCGGCATGCTCGACGACGCCGTCGCCGCGCTCGGTGCCCGTCGACTCCTCTGGGCCTGCGACCTAACGATGGAGACGGGCCTGGCCAAGCTCCGTGCGCTCGACGTGCTCGGTCTCAGCGACGACGAGCTCGCCGACATTCGCTGGCGGAACGCGGTCCGGCTCTTTCCAAAGGATTCGTTTCCGCTCATTACGCGGGCTGCGGCCCCGCGCAACGCTCAACGCGCAACGCTCAACGCGACGTGATCGACGTCAACGCGCTCGTCGGCAGCTATCCCTTTCGACACGTCCCCCACCCGGAGCCGGCGGCGCTCCTGCGCGTGCTCGACCGCGAGCGCATTGAGGCGGCGTGGGTCGGTCATCTGCCGTCTGCGTTCTATCGCGATCCGCAGCATGGCAATCAGGAGCTCCTGTCACAGATTGCCTCGCATGGTGAGCGACTGCGTCCCGTACTCACGGTGCGGCCCGACTGGCCGTGCTGGGAGCGCGAGCTTCGCGCGGCTCGCGACGCGGGCGCGCCGGCCGTGCGTGCGTATCCAGCGCAGTGGGGTCTCTCCTCGCACGATTCGAGTATGCGCGAGCTCGCGTTGGCCGCGGGAGAGCTCGGCTTGGCGCTGATGCTCACCGTTCGCTTCGAGGATTTGCGCCAGCGCCACCTACTCGACGTCGCCGGCGATCTCACCGCCGCCGCCATCCGCGCCCTCGCCCGAGCGGGCGATCAGGTGCGCCTAATCGTCACTGCCGCCGGGCGTGACATGATCGACGAAGTGCATTGGTCGCTCACACCTCGCGAGCAGCAGCGCGTCTTCTGGGACATCTCATGGATCTGGGGCCCGCCCGAGGATCATCTTGCGAAACTTTTTCGGACGATCGGTTCACACCGGTTCGTATTCGGAAGTCAGTGGCCCCTTCGCCTCGCGCAGAATCCGAGCGCGAATCTCGCGCTCCTTCCCGACGACGTGCACGACTCGCCGCTCGGAAGCATTGAGCGTTGGGCGTAGAGCGTGGAGCGCGGAGCGTAACCGTCGCGACGCTCCACGCACGACGCTCCACGCTCAACGCACTGCGCATGAGACTTGCGCGCGCATCCGGACCTGGTAAGATTTCCCGGCCAGTCAGGCCTTGTGAATTTGTTCACAAGTTACTTCGGTTGTGGGTACGAGCGTGAGCGCGCACACCGCGCGAACCGACACAATTTGCCACGTACTTCATCGCGATGACGAAGCGAAGGGAGTGGACCGCGATTCCGGGGCTCATCGCCCTCGCCGCCGCCGCCATCCTGCTCTCCGCGTACAGCGGCGCCTCATCATCGCAGGGCAGTCAGCCGCAGCAGCCCATCAACTTCCCGCACACGGTGCACGTGCAGCGGCTCGGCATGAACTGCCTCTACTGTCACTACGCCGCCAACAAGTCGCCTGATCCCGGTATGCCGGCGGTCGGTACGTGCATGGGCTGTCATCTCATTATCGGGCCGCAACGCCCTGCCATTGCTGGCGTGCGCACGGCGGCGTACAAGAGCACCGAGATCGAGAAGCTCGTGAACTATTACAAGGGCGGCGCGGGCAAGCCCGTGCCGTGGGTGCGCATTCACAAGGTGCCCGAGTACGTGCACTTCCCGCACATGCGGCACGTGAATGCGGGCGTCACCTGCCAGACCTGTCACGGCCAGATCCAGAAGATGCCGCAGGTCTATCAGTACTCCTCGCTGAACATGGGCTGGTGCGTGAGCTGCCATCTCAATGGCTACTCCGACCACGAGGGACAGGTCGCCGCCGGCTACGCGAACGCCGACAGCAACGTCGTGACGCCCGCCGGCGCGCCGCAGCAAGCGGCAACCGCGGCCGCAACATCAGCAAACGCTCAACAGCCCTTGCCGGCGCCGCCGGGTGCCGGGCGTCAGCCGGCGACGAACGCCACTGGCCGCAAGGTCGCCCGCTACGATTGCGCGAACTGCCACTACTGATGCCCGACCCCGAGAAAGCCAGTTCGGCCGGCGTTCGCCGCCGCGAATTCCTGAAGGTGCTCGGCGCTGGCGGCGCTGCCGCCGCGACCATCGGTTGCTCATCGGAGGACGTCGGAAAGCTCATCCCGTATCTGGTTTCGCCCGATGAGACGGTCCCCGGCGTTTCCACATATTACGCGACGACCTGCCGCGAGTGTTCGGCGGCCTGTGGGGTCGTCGCCGAAACCCGCGACGGCCGCGCCATCAAGCTCGAGGGGAATCCTGAGCATCCGCTCAATCGTGGCGGGCTGTGCGCGCGTGGCCAGGCTGGGCTTCAGGGTTTGTATAACCCGGACCGTTTCCGCGTGCCGATGATCAAGCAAGGCGACACGTGGAAGGTCGCCTCCTGGGACGATGCGCTGAATCTCGTCAGCCAGCGCCTAACGAGTGGACGCGCGGCAGGGGCCAACGCGGTCTTTCTCAATCAGCACGAATCGGGGAGCTTTCCCGCGTTTCTCGATCAGTGGCTGGCCGCCTTCGGTATGCGGCCGCACCTCAGCGTCGATCTCGAGGCCGATCATGCCGCGATCGAGGCGAATCGTCGCGCCTACGGCGTCGCGTGGCCGCGAATGAGCTTCGCCGACGCGAAGCTCATTGTTTCGATCGGCGCCGATTTTCTCGAGGGCTGGGGCGCTTCGGTGCCGCAGCAGCTCGACTTCGCCGACGCCCGCGCCAAGCTCGAGACCGCGCCACGCTTCGTGTACATCGGTCCGCGCCGCTCGCTCACGGGG
>QHUV01000140.1 GCA_003222065.1 Gemmatimonadota bacterium
TGGCCTGGAGGCGATACAAAATGAGCTGACGACCGTTCGCTTCACACCGACGGCGCAGATCCGCTACACCCCGCTCGCGTGGTTTACCAATCGGCTCACGATCGGCGGAGACATTTCGTCGACGCACGGCGTCACGTTCTTCCCGAAGAATAGCCAAAGTTGGTACAACGGCGATCAGGCCAACGGATATGTCGAGGACGTGCAGGATCCGATTCACATCTATACGGTCGACTACCTCGGCAACATTCACTCGAGCTTCGGTGGCACGCGACAGATCGCGTCCGACTTCTCCTTCGGCAGTCAATACATCAACACCGTCGAGAACGTCCTCGCAGGCATCGGCATCGGTCTCGCTACCAATTCCTCCAATCTCGTCTCCTCAGCGGCGACCAGCGAAGCGCATCAGACCTACACCCAATCGAAGTCTCTGGGCCTGCTGGCGCAGGAGCAGGTGAGCTTCGGCCAGATGCTCTTTCTGCAGGCTGGCGCGCGCGTCGACCGCAATTCGGCCTTCGGCAAGGCGTTCGGATCGCTCGTCCTGCCGAAGGTGAGCGCATCGTGGGTCGTCTCGCAGCAGTCCTTCTGGTCGCGTTATGCAAATGCGATTTCGACGCTGCGTCTCCGCGCCGCCTATGGATCGACCGGCCGGTCGCCAAGTCCGGGTGCCTCGCTGCGAACCTATGCGCCGTTCACGTTCGTCACGCCCACCGGTGGCACGGGTCCTGGCGTCGTGCAAGCCAGTCCGGGGAATCCCAATCTCAAGCCCGAGCGCGGCACCGAATTCGAGACCGGCGTCGACGCCGGCTTCTTCCACGAGCGGGCGGGTATCGAGCTCACCTACTACGACAAGCACACCTCGGATTTGTTGCTCACGAATCCGCTCGCGCCCTCTCTCGCCTTCACGAGCAATCCGTTCATCAATGCGGGCAAGGTGGACAATCGCGGCATCGAGTTCACGCTGCGAATCAACCCGGTCGATCAGCGCAACGTTAGGTGGGACGCGTCCCTCAATGGCAGCACGCTGAGGAATCGTCTTCTCAGCCTCGGCGCAATCGCCATTCCGAACCAGACGGAGATCAGCCCAGATCTCTCGTACAGATACGTGATCGGGAAGCCGCTCTCCTCATGGTACTCGAGCAAGATTACGGGCATCGACACCGTGGCGGGGCGAGCGACGGTGACGAGCACGCCGGTGTTCGCCGGGCCGCAGTGGCCGACATTCACGGCGAACCTCACCAACACCGTCACGCTGTACAAGAACCTATCGCTCTACGCGCTCGTCACGCATCAACAGGGTGGCAAAATTCTCAACGTGACGCCCCTGTACCGAGACCTCACTGGGAGTAGCGCGGGCGCGAATCTGTCCGCAAGCCAGGGCGGCTACAGCAAGGCCGAACAGATCGCCCACTTCGGTCCCTTCTTCACGCCGGCGGGCGCGCGGGTACCGCTCGTCCTCGATCGGTATCTCCAGCCGACCGACTTCGTTAGGCTTGCGGAGCTGTCCGCCACGGTCACGCTTCCGAATCAATACGCGGAGCGACTCCGCGCGTCGGGTGCGTCGTTGGTGTTCGGCGTTCGTAATCTGCACGTCTGGAAGAAGAAGTCGTTCGATGGTCCCGATCCTGACTTTCAAGCGAATACGACGCTGACGGGCACGGCTCAATACGCCAGCATCGAAGAGTTCACGGTGCCGCAGCCGCGCCGATGGCTGGTCCGCCTCAACCTTCAGTTCTGAGCCATGAGAATCTTTCAATCAGTCGGCGCCTTGAGCGTCGCGTGCGCGGCGGCGATCGCCAGCACCGGATGCAATCTGGACGTGAAGAATCCGACGGTGATCGACGCCGCGACGTTCAACCCGAATGCCGACGGCACGACCCTCGCCCTATCGGCGCAGACGAATTTCTACATCGCGTTTCAAAGTATGGCGCTTTACGCTGGACTCATCTCGGACGAGCTGTGGACCGGTGCGGCGCGCTTGCAGACGAAGCGCCTTGCCGCGCGGGTGTTCGCGTCCACGGACGACATCAACGCCGATTTCCACGCGCCGCTCAGCCTCGCGATTGCGTCGAATGAAAACGCGATCGGCGCGCTGCAATCGGGCGCCGGCGCCGCGTCCGATCTGAACCTCGCCCGCGCGTCGATGAATGCGGGATTCGCGCTCGACCTCATGGCCGAGACGATGTGCGCTGGTGTGATTCAGGGCGGACCGCAGCTCAGCGACGCGCAGCTGCTCGACTCGGCGATCACCCGCTTCACCAATGCGGTCACGGTGGCCACGGCTGCCGGCACCGCGGGCGCCGCTATCGTCAACGCGTCGAACGTTGGGCTCGCGCGGGCCTATCTGCAGAAGGGTGACTACACGCACGCCAGTCAGACGGCGGCGTTGGTCCCGGCGGCCTTTTCGATAAACGTCATAACGAGCACGAACGTGAGTACCCAGGGGACGTTAGGCAATCAGCTGTACGGAAACACGGTCCAGGGCCAAATCGTCTCGCCCCAGCGCTACCGGATCAACGATCCACGACTGCCGGTTGATAGTACGCGTCCGGGCGCGACGCTCAACGGTCAGAAGTACGTCGTTCAGGCGAAGTACAACAGCTACGGCGATCCGATCCGGCTCGCTTCCGGGCTCGAGGCCCAATACATCGCCGCCGAGGCGGCGCTGCATGGCAGCGCCAGTACGGCGGCGGCGCTCACGCTGATCAACACGCGTCGCACGGCGGGCGGGCAGGGCGCGTACGCCGGGGGCACCGACACCTTATCCGTAGTCACGGAGCTTCTCAATCAACGCGCTCGCGATTTTTGGCTCGAAGGGAAGAAGCTGGGTGACCTGCGCCGCAATCCGTCTGTCGCACTCGCCTCGGTGTTGACGGATCCTAGCGGCAACCCATTCTATGTGCCGAGTACGACGCTGCCTTCATTTGGCAGTACCTTCTGCGCACCAATCCCGCCGCAGGAGACGAACGCCAACCCCAATTTCAAGCCGTAGCAAGTTGGACCGCAGAGGGCGCCCTCCACGCCCTCCGCGGTTCAGCATCATCGTTAGGCCGTTCGAGCCTTTCGACAACCCGCGCACACCGTTTGGGTCCGCGGGATGAGCCGAGCGAGAAGTTGTCGCCAAAAGCCGCCATGCAAATGCGCCGGGCAGAGGAGACGCCCGCACCGAGCGCACACCCCGCCGTACACGGGATCGAAGAGGGCGCGGCATTGCTCGCAGCGGCCGAGCAACGTTGACGGCTTGAAGAGGGCCATGCCTCCGCGGAAGTCGCTAGGGGTTCCAGACGGCTGCAAAGGTAACGAATCGTAGTCGGACGGCCTATCGAGCCAGCACCGAGTCGGTTCCCCTTGACATCTAGGCATTGACAGCACATTGATGCATAGACCACTGGGTGACTATCCGCCTCGCACCGATGCCGCAGACCAAAGACCGCCTTCACGGCACCCTCGACGCCCTCGTTCTCAAAACGCTCACCTTCGGCCCGCGCCATGGCTACGCCATCGTGCGTTGGTTGCGGGAACAGACTCGCGACGCACTGAGTGTCGAAGAGGGGTCGCTCTATCCCGCGCTCTATCGCATGGAACGAGACGGCTGGATCGAGGCCGACTGGGGCACCTCGGAGCTCGGCCGCAAGGCAAAGTTCTACCAGATCACCGATAAGGGGCGCCGCCAGCTGCGCGCCGAGACGAAGGAGTTCGCCAGCTTCGTCGCCGCCGTCGCACCCTTGCTGCTCCCCGCGTGACCAGCCGCCGCCGAACGACCAGGCTCTGGCGCACCTCCGTCGAGGACGAGGTCGAGAACGAGCTCGCCTTTCATCTGGAGATGACCACTCGCGAGTTGATGGAGCGCGGCATGACACGCCGCGATGCCCGGCTCGAGGCCGAGCGACGCTTCGGCGACAACACGTCGATCAATGCGGAGTGCCGGCGCTATGGACGTGAGCGCGATCGCCGCGTCGGTCGCGCCGAGTACCGGCACGAGCTGCGCCAGGACATGACGTTTGCCGTCCGTCAACTAGTGCGAGCTCGCGGCTTCACGATCATCGCCGTGCTCACTCTCGCGTTAGGCATCGGTGCCACCGCCGCCGTATTCAGCGCCCTCGACGCCGTCGCGCTCCGGCCCCTCCCGTACGCGAATGCCGACCGCATCGTCGCCATCTATCCCACGCGACGTGGTGAGATCACCGACCCGTCGCCGCCGGAGTTTCTCGCCTATCGTGGGGTTCCTGCGTTCGATCACGTCGCCGCCGCCGTCTTGCAGGCCGGCATCACGATGCGCCTCGGCGACGTGCCCGAGATGATCACCGGTGGTCGCGTGAGCGCGGACTACTTCGCGGTCTTCGGTGCACGTCCCCTCATTGGCCGCACGTTCATGCCTGACGAGGATGTCAGCGGCCACGCCAACGTCGCCGTCATCAGTCACCGGCTGTGGCTGAGCCACTTCAACGGTGATCGAGGCGCGGTGAATCGCGTCGTCGAGATCGACGGCACGCCGCACACGATAATCGGTGTCATGCCGCCCGCATTCGATGTGACGCGCGGCAGCGAAGACATCTGGACGCCCATCGCCTTGGCGCCGGAAGACGCGACGAAGTACGGTGAGCATTACCTCAAGGTCTTCGCGCGACTCCGGCCCGCGGTCACCGCTGGCCAGGCGCGCGCCGCGCTGATTCCCATCGAACGTGGCGTGGCCGAGCGGATCCCCGAGCGCACGTTGGCGCTGCGCGAGTACGGCGTCGAGACGCATCGCTACATCGACGATTTGGTCGGCAACTACGCCTCGCTGCTTCTCGTCCTGTTGGGCGCGGTGGGTTTCGTGCTCGTCATCGCCTGCGTCAACGTCGCGAATTTGCTGCTGGCGCGTGGCAGCGCGCGCGCGAAGGAGCTGGCGATCAGGGCTGCATTGGGCGCCGGCCGCGGCCGGCTCGTTAGGCAGCTGCTGACGGAAAGTCTCGTCCTCGCCACGGCCGGCGCCCTCGTCGGACTGGCCGTGGCCGTCGGTCTCTTGCGCGTCATTCTCGGCGTGAGCCCGGAAGACATTCCTCGCCTCGAGCAGGCACATCTGGATTGGCGCGTACTCGCGTTCACGCTTGGTATCGGCATGATGAGTGCGCTGCTCTTCGGGCTTCTGCCGGCACTCCGTGCGGTGCGACCCCAATTGCAACAAACGTTGCGCGAGGGAGGGCGCGGCTCGATCACGCGCGACCGGCTACGGCCCGTGCTCGTCGCCGCCGAAATTGCCCTGGCCATGACGCTCCTCGTCGGCTCGGGCTTGCTGATTCGCAGCGCGTGGCTCATGCAACACGTCGATCCAGGCTTTGCGCCAAGTGGCGTGCTCACGGCGCGGCTGATATTGCCGGCGGCGCGCTATCCAACGGGACAGGCGGTCACCCGGGTCTACGCCGCGATTCGTGACGAAGCAGCGCGGATTCCCGGTGCGCAGTCGGCAGCACTATCGTCTGTCGTCCCGCTCTCGGGATCGTCGATGAATTCGTCGGTGGCCGCGGAGGGACGACCGGAAAATGACCGCGCGCCGCAGGCGAACGTGCGCTTCACGAGCAGTGGCTACTTCGCGACGATGCGCATCCCGATCATCGCCGGCCGCGACATCGCAACGACGGACAACGCCTCTGCGCCTGGCGTGATGGTCATCAACGAAGCGCTGGCTCGGCTCCTCTGGCCCTCGAGCGATCCACGGGAGGCAATCGGGCGACGCATCAGCGCCGTGGGATCGAAGAATGATCCGAAGTATCGCGAGGTCATCGGTGTCGTCGGCGATCTTCACGACGCCGGTCTCAATCAAGTCCCGGCTCCGGAGTTCTACGTGCCGTTCGAGCAGACTCCGGAGCTGATCTGGCCGATCATCCAGCGTTCGCTGGTTGTCGTCGTGCGCGGTCCACCGACAGAGGCCGCCGCCCAGGCGCTCGCTCGGCAGCTTGGGCGCGCGGTCGCCCGCGTCGACGCGTCATTGCCGCTCACCGAAACCAAGTCGATGAACGAGTTTCTCCGCGCGTCGCTGGCCACCGCGCGCATGAACACCGTGCTGCTCTCGTTGCTCGGCGGAATCGCGCTCGCGCTCGCGATGGTCGGCATCTACGGCGTCGTATCCTACTTCGTGAATCAGCGCGTCCACGAGATCGGTATCCGCATGGCGCTGGGCGCGACGCCGGGTCTCATCTGGGGATTCGTGATGCGTCGCGGGCTAGGCCCGATCGTCAGTGGCTTGATCGTCGGTATCGCGCTCTCGCTGTTGACGACGACTGTCCTGCGCCAGCAGTTGTACGGTGTCACGGCGCACGATCCACTCACGCTCGGCGGCGTGGGATTCCTGCTCCTGATTGTTGCTGTCGTCGCGATGTACGTTCCGGCAAGGCGCGCCATGCACGTCGCGCCGATCGTCGCGCTCAACGAGGGCTGAGGCGCACTTCTCGTCGTTGAGTGGCCGAACTGGACGACCTGTCGCATCCAGCAGAATGAAATCTGGATTTCGTCGCGCCGCGGCTCGTACGCGTCCGTGCTCTTGTCCGCGTTCGTCCGCGTTCACGCTTTGATGGCGCCAGAGGCGTTCGCGGCACGTTGCGTGGCGAGCGAAGCCACGGATCTGCTTCTGCGATCAAAT
>QHUV01000695.1 GCA_003222065.1 Gemmatimonadota bacterium
CAGTTTCGGCACTCGACGGGATTCATGATTTTCATGGTGCGAGCTACTCACTACTTCGCGACTTGCTCCTTACTGAACACGGCCGTCGTCTAGGAAGCGGCGCTCGCTTGCAGCTGGAACGCCGCGCGCGCCTGCTCGATGCACCACTCGGCAAGATCGGCGGACCCATAGCGGCGCGACGGATCGGCCTCGCACTGCCACTCCCAAGTTGCCTCACTGTCCGCGGAGGCAATAAAGGCTTCTTCCCACACGGCGGCCGCCGTCTGCGCGACCTGGGACTGCTTCACGCGCTGGGGAGCCTCCGAAAACCGGCGGCGCGTGATCGTCCCGCGCCAGGCGATGACGAGCAAGCGTCCATCGGTCAGTGAATCGAGGGCGCCACGCAGCCATGCGATGGTGAGCGCGACCGGACCGATCTGCACAATGCAGCGCTCGGGCGTGAGTCGAAGATCCGGCTCCTCCTCGATCATCAGCTCGCGGCGAAGCGCGCCCGCGCGCCCGACGATCTCGTCCGCGAGTCGGCCGAACTCCCGCGAACAGGCGGCAATCGCGCGATGCGACGTGAGAAAGCGCTCGCGCGACAGCTCAGCGCGCTCTTGCTCAGTCGGTTCGTAGTCCGCGCTCTTGAGCATGAATCCTCTCGTTTTATAGTGGAACGCCTAACGACTGCCGGTCGGCGTTGTGAATGCGCGAAAGCGGCGGACGACACGACCGTTCGTCGCGTCGCCCGCCGCTCTGCTCAATCGAGCCTCGGCGTCAGCGGCCCAACCGCGTGACGTTCTCCGCCGCGGGGCCCTTCTGACCCTGGACGATGTCGAATTCGACGCGCTCGCCCTCGCTCAGCGACTTGAAACCCTGTCCCTGAATTGCCGAGTGGTGCACGAAGCAATCCTTCTGGCCGTTCTCGGGGGTGATGAAACCAAAGCCCTTCTGATCATTGAACCACTTTACGGTACCGGTCGTACGCATCGTCCTTCTCCTGAAGATTGAAAATGTGCTGTGGTCGGAGTCCGGTGATGCCGTACGAGCCGACACAACATGTTTCGCGACGGCGTCCGAACGCCGGACGCACCCTCGCCGCGACCCTCGAAAAAAGGGCCTGCTCGCTGTCGGCAGGCCCCTGAATCCGTCGGAACTTGTCCACGCGCCGCGGCGCGTGTGTCGCTCAAGAATCATAGCGACCTGTACGCACTTTGGCAACGATCATACCGTGCGAATTTCGCAACCAGTGCAACGGCTCGTGACGGCCCTCACGCCTGCTCGTCAGCGGAAGGTGCCGGGGCTGACGTCGTACATGATGTGCGGCGCGCCGACGTCATCCTCCGCGCGCCAGAACCCCAGCTGCTCAGCCCAGCGCGTGGTTTGCAAACGCCGTCCGGCGAGCGTGAGAAACCCGGCGGCTCGGGACGTGATGACGCCAAGCTTGCGCAGGTCGGCGAGACCGCGAAAGACGGTTCGGCCGCGTTCGGCAACGATGCGACGTGACGCAACGGGCCCGATTCCCGGCACGCGCAACAGCTGCGTCCGGGACGCTGTGCGGACCTCGACGGGAAAACGCTCGGGGTGCGAAAGCGCCCATGCGATCTTCGGATCCAGCGTCAGTGGCAGATTTCCGCTCTCGTCGAACGCCAGCTCGTCGACGCCAAAGCCGTAGCCGCGCATCAGGTGGTCCGCTTGATAGAGGCGGTGCTCGCGCATCGCCGGCGCGGCGCGCACGTCTTCCATTGGCGTGTCGCGGATCGGCCGGAAGGCACTGAACTGGGAGTGATGGATGCCGCCACCCGCGTAGAGCTCGGCGACCTTGCTGACGATCGTTCGGTCGCTATCGGGCGTCGCCCCGACGACAAGCTGCATCGTCATCCCCGCCATGCCACCCGGCCGGAGCGCGTTAGGCGGCAGGCCATCCGCCTGCTCGGCACCGGTGTGATTTACGAGCGTCCGCGCCTGCTCGAGTGTTCGGAGCGTCGTCGCGAAGCTCTTATCGGGCGCGATACGCGTTAGGCTCCCGGAATACCGGTCGTGATGAACAAACCCTCACACCACCCGCGGCGCCGCGCGGCGAGAAAGATACGCACGAGCTCCTCGGGCTTGAGGAGGGTGCGTGGCATCTCGCGATCGCGCCGCATGGGACAGTAGTGGCAATTGAAGCTGCACGCGTTCGTCATGAGAATGCGAAGCAGCGTCGTCTGCTGGCCGCTTGGTCCGCTCGAGCGCACAGTGCGGAGATTGAGCGGCCGCAGCGCCCCGACTTCGGTCGCGTGCCGCAAGCGCGGCGGCAGCGGTATGCTGGGATCGCGGCCCGGCGCGCCCTCCCGATCCGCGGAAGCAAGTGACATCAGCAACGCGATCTTCGCGTCGAGATCCAGGTCGGTGCTCATCAGCCCTCCGGCGTCTGGGTTTTAGTAATACCCGAACAAAGACCGAAATACAAGCCTGTGACGGTAGGCAGGCAGTCGACGCCGGCGAGACGCGTCGTACGCCGATCGACAGAAGCCCATACTTCCGGCAGTAACGCCTAACGATCGCCTTTCAATCGCCTCGTCGGACGTGCTGTCATCCCTGGAGCGGCAGGTTTCGGCCCCGGCCTTGGCGCGTCCTCTGTGTGCCGATCGGCTCACCAAATCATTCAAAGTCGTGACTGCCACGTGTCCTATCCGCGACCCATTAGCCGGTTCTTAGCAATCGCCTTCACGGCCATCGCGCTCACGCCGGGGCTCGTCAGGGCGCAGCGTGATCCGCGTCTCGCCGAGACCGTCAGCGCCGCCGACGCGGCGTGGAACGCAGGAAAGTACGGGGACGCGCTGGCGCGCTATCAGGACGTATTGCGACAGGACTCGTCGGCCGCGCGTGTCATGTACCGTGTCGCCACGCTCCTCGCTCGTGGCAAGGATTTCGACCGATCGATCACTCTTTTTCGGAAGTATGTAATCCTTGCGCCGAGCGACGTAGATGGCCGTATCGGCTTGGCGCGGGCACTCGCATGGAGCGGCCGCTACGATGAATCGGTGGCTACCTGCGACAGCGTGCTGGGAGCGAGCCCGCGCAACCGCGACGCCGCTCTGCTCGCGGCTCAGGCGCTCTCCTGGAGTGGTAACCTGGAGGGCGCCATCGCCCGATACGAGCGATGGCTCGCCATCCACCCTGCTGACGCGGACGCACGGAGTGGCCTAGCGAAACTTCGGTCCGCGGAGGCAGCGATCGCCCCGTCACTGGAGCCGACCTTCGGCAGCACGAACGACAGTGACAACAATCGGAGCATGACGTACCTCATGCGTGGGAGCGTCACCGCGCCGTGGCGCGCGCGCGTAGTAGCCGAGGGCAGCTATCGGATCGCGGATCTCGCGTCGGCGCACGGGACCGCGATCGGATTTCGCGGCACGAGCGCCTGGACGCCTCTTGGCGGCCGGTGGACGGTGCATGGCGAGCTCGGTGTCGAGCGTCTCGATGCATCTGATGGCCTGAGCGCCCAGCACGCGGCGCACGTCGAGCCTTTGCTGTCGGCTGCTCTGTCCGGCCACCTGACGTCCGCCATTTCGTTAGGCGGAAGCGTGGTGCGGGGAGTGTTCGACGAAACAGCTTCCGTTATTTTCGCGGGTGTCGCGACCACGGAGGTCAACGGCGAAGCAACCGTCACGCCGTACGAGCGTTTGACGGTTACGGTGACTGGTGGCAGGACAGCGCTGAGCGGCGGGAGCGGTCCAAACACACGCATCGGCGTTGCGGGGAGCGCGCGCTGGTCCGTGTTACCGTCGCTCTCCGTGGCGACCGGCCTGGGCACATTCGGTTACGAACACCTTGCCAGCGACGGCTATTTCGCGCCGAGGCGCTATATGCTCGCCGAAGGGAGCATCCGGTGGCGGCTGGGCGACGAGCTAGGATGGAGCATGGACTCCGAGATTGGCCTCGGACACCAGGCGATCACGGGATTCGGCAATTCGATGGTCGG
>QHUV01000708.1 GCA_003222065.1 Gemmatimonadota bacterium
AAGCTGTGCGAGCATCGCGACCTGGCCCACCGTGTACCAGAGCACCCAGCCGATGACGGCCGAGTAGTAGCCCGTGGCCGCTGTAACCACGAAAAAGAGGAACCACCCGACATAGCGCCCATATGGAAACCCGGCGCGCTCGAACGCGCCCACGGGTCCGCGCCGCGCGCTCCGGCCGAGCGCAAATTCTGCCATCAGCGCGGGCACGCCGATCACCACCGACACGAGCACATAAAAAAGAACAAACGCCGCGCCCCCAAACTTCCCGACCATGTACGGGAAGCGCCACACGTGGCCGAGCCCGACGGACACACCGACGATGGTCAGCAACCCACCGAGCCGGGAGGCGAACGTCTCGCGGCTCGTCGCCGCGGTGCGCTCAGCGGGCGCGGATGACGTCGGCGAGGGTGTCGAGCGCGCAGTCGACGTCATCGAGCGTGGTGTAGAAGTGGGGCGCGAGGCGAATCACCGGACCTCGCGCGGAGGGCAGCACGCCGCGCGCGCGCATCGCCGCTTCGACGGCGTGCGAGTCGGGCACGACGAACGCCGTCGTCGCCGTCTTCTGACTGACGTCGTCCGTGCCATGCAGCACGAGCCCGCGAGCGCGGCCGCCATCGATCATGCGTCGGGCGAGCACTTCGTGCCACGCGCGAATGCTCGCGGGGTTCACGTCGTGGATGATCGCCATGCCGGCCCGCGCAATGTACGCGTTGACTACCGCCGGCGTCCCCGCGTCGAAGCGGCTCGCGTTAGGCGACCAGTCGAGCGTTTCTGCGTCGAACGCGAACGGATCGACGCGGCCGAACCAGCCCGTTGCCGTGGGACGCAGCGATTCGACGATCTCCGGCCGCACGTAGAGGAACGCGATCCCGGATACACCCATCAGGAACTTGAGCGTGCCTGCAGCAAGAAAGTCGACGCCGAGGTCGCGGACGTTCACCGGTACCGCGCCGAGCGTCTGGTAGGCATCGACAAACGAAAGCGCGCCGGCGGCGCGGGCGCGGGCCGCGACGCGCGCCACATCCTGCACGAATCCGTTGACGTACCATCCATGGCACGCCGACACGAGCGCGGTACGCTCGTCGATCAGTGCGTCGTAGGCGTCCGGACCGATCCCGTCGTCGTGCACCGGTGCTCGACAGACCTGCCGACATCTGACGGCGCGGCGCCAATGAGCTTCGCGAACGCATTCTTGGCGAGTGCCACCTCGGCCATCCATGCATCCCAGTCCATCCCGCTCCGGTTCCACGAATCGAGATAACGCTCGGCGGCGGCGCGCGTCGCGTCCGTCTGCGGCGCCTGTGAGCAGTTGTTCATCGGGATGCACGAGCCGAGGAGCGGGATCCGGCGTCGCCACGCGTCGAGGTCATATTCCGGAGTCGTCATGCGCCCGCTGGTCGAACGGAGCGCCCGCCTTTGCGCGTCTGGATCCAGCGCCGGAAGCGGAACGCGTTTTCGGGGAGCTGCAGGTCCATCCCGTAGCGCTCGGGGCCCACGGCGGCGACCTTCGCGACGATCACGCTCAAGTCCTCGCACTCCAGCGCGGCAAGAAACGCTTCGCCGAACTCGATCGTGGTGGACGCCGTCGCCACATGCGCGATGCCGGCGCCACGTGCGATAGCCGCGATGTCGGTGACGCCCGTTGCGGTCTGCGATTCGAACCCGCCCGTCGAGAGGAGGCTCCCGTTGTCGAAGACCACCTGGATCAGGTTCCGCGGGCGATAACGGGCCAGCGTAACGAACGTGCCGAGGTTCATCAGGACCGACCCGTCGCCGTCGAGCACGATCACGCGCTCGGCGGGGAGGTGCATCGCGAGCCCGAGGCCGATCGACGACGCCAGCCCCATGGCGTGCTGCAGATAGAAGAAGTTGTCGCGGTCGCCGAGGTTGTAGAGCTCCTGTGCGCAAGCGCCCATGATCGTGACGACGATCCTGTCCTCGAGCTCGGGGTAGATCATCTCGATGCAGCCGGCGCGCTCCATCAGTCCTCCATCAGGTCGCGCGTGAGAAGGAGCGCGACGGGAGAGAGGGAGCTCTGCGAGAACGTCCACGCCTCGCGGATCTGCTTTGCGACTTTCATCCGGTCGCGCGCGTGCTCGAACGGGATCGCGAGCGCGCGCAGTACGCCTTCGGTGACGATGCCGCCGCGCGTGTGCCACGGGTACGGCTCGCCCCAGTGGCCGCGGTACGCGATCAGCATGCAGAGCGGGATGTGATAGAGCTCCGCGAGCGAGACGATGCCGTTCACCGCGCCGAAGAAGCCGTGGTTCTGCATGAGGAGGATATGTGGTACGCCGGCGAAGTACGCTCCGGCTGCGATGCCGATCGCTTCTTCCTCCTTCGCGACCTGGACCAGCGTCATGGCCGGCTCTTCCTCGATGCGCTGGAGAAGGAGACCGAGCCACGTCTCGGGGAGTGCCGACACGGACCGAATGCCGGCGGCCTTGATGCCCTCGAAGATGGTTTTGCTGTTCTCGTAGGAAACGGTCATTCAGGGGTCGAACGGTAGATTACTGTGTCGTGATCCTTGAACCGTGTCGGCGCCAGAGAAGACTTATTCTATGACGGGTTCGGTGAAGGGCGCTATAAGAGCGTCGCCCGTTTCACAGAGCGTTATAGCACCTCTCGAAGTACTCC
>QHUV01000709.1 GCA_003222065.1 Gemmatimonadota bacterium
TTCTCGCCACCGGAATGCTTGCTCCGCTCGACCGGCCCATCCAGCGAAGCCTGCAGTCCGAGGATCTGCAGGACAACCGAGGCCTCCGCCGCGTCGGACGCGCGTTCGCCCTTGCTGGTGGACCCGGACCATTCGTTGCCGGCGGCGCCTTGTATCTCGCCGGTCGCGGCACGAGCTCGCCGCGGCTCGCCGCACTTGGCGTTCATCTAACGGAAGGTGTCGTCGTTGCCGCGGCGCTGACTGGCTTGATCAAGGGCGTCTCGGGTCGCGCACTGCCGAATGCGGCCTCGGCGGAGCCGGGAGACTTCTCGTTCGGCCGCGGATTCCACGAGGCCAACGGATCGTTCGTGTCGTTTCCTTCCGGCCATACCGCGGCGAGCTTTGCGGCGGCAGCCGTCGTCACCGACGAAGTTTCTCAGTGGGACTCGTCAGCGGCGCGAATTGTCGGTCCGGTTGCGTATTCCGCGGCGACGCTCGTCGCTCTGTCGCGCCTCTATCAGAACCTGCATTGGGCGAGCGATCTCCCCATCGGCGCCGCCATCGGCGTGTTGAGCGGGAAGTCAGTCGTATCGTGGCAACGCCGACATCCGGAGAACTGGCTCGATCGGCATCTCGTCGGCCTCACCGTAGCGCCGGATGGTCACCGCCTGCTCGTCGCGGGGGCGATCCCGGTGGGCCGATGAGCATCTGCTCAACGATGGCGTGAGCTTCCCAGTGTCACGCGGCCCTGCAGGCTGAGCACGAACGGGATGCGAAATGGATTCAAAGCTCCGGAAGCGGCGCCGAAATGCTGATTCACCCGATATCGAAAGACGTTCGTTGCCGGATCGAAGCCGGTGACGAAGAGCAGCCGCTGATCGATGCTCGCGTCCTGCCCCCAGCCACTGATGTTGTTCCGTCCATGGAGCAGCTCGTCGATCCCGACGAGCGCGTTGAGCGCGGTGACCGATAGCGTTAGGCGCTGCGCGAAGCTCACCTTCGGAGTCATCGCGAAGCGTATGTCGAGGCCGGGTACCCAGGGCCCACTGCAACCGTTCCGCTCCGCGGGATGGCCGAACTGACGGGGGAGACACTGCCGCGCGGTCGCCGGGCCGGTCGTGAGCAGCTGTCGCATTCCCGCGGCGACGGCGGCGGCCGCCGAATCGGTCGTCGGCGCGTACGGATCGAAGACGAACGACCGATCGTTGCGCGTGCCATCGCCATTGATGTCAGTTGCTAGTCGTGCGCTGAAGGGGGCGCCGGACATGAGTCGCGCGATCAGCGCGAGCTCCATGCCCTTTCGCAGGGGAACCGTTGTCGTCGCCTCGAACAGGTGTCGACGCTCCTCGTCGGCGCGCCCCCAGTAAGGCACGTTGGGATTGCCGAAGGTATTGTCGTCGGGCCCTTCGCCCTCGAAGCCGAGCGACTGATCGCGTGCGTTCGTGTACGTATACGACCCGTCGACGCTGAGGCCGCGCTTGCTTTCACCGTTGACGCCAACGGTCAATTGTCGCGTGCGTGACTTGAGAAAGGAATGCACGACGGACACTTCGCCGAACTCCGGATGGAGTCGGGAGGCGTTCAGGGACACGGCGCCGGTCGCGGCGTCGATTGTGGACGCGGGGACGTAGATCGGCCGACGCTGCTCGTTCGCGAGAGTGAAATACGGATCGCCGCGCAGGTTGGCGTCGGGGATTCCGAGCTGTGACAATCCTTCGATGTAGAACAGATCGACCGACGCGCTGAACGGTCCAATCAGATGCTGCGTGGCGCCTAACGACCAGCGGCGCGTCCGCGGCGAGCCGGTTCGTGCGTCGAACGCGATGACACTCGGCAGGGTCGACGAGGTAGTCGTCGGCGCGCCGACGCAGCTCGTCGGGATGGTCGACGGATCCGTGAGGTACCCGCGCCAATTCGGCGTTGCGGTGCGCAAGCCGAACGCTTGCTCCACGGCGAGATTGCGGGCGGGCGCGTCACCATAGCGCGACGTCTCGAGGCGAAGCCCGTAGTCGATTTCCAATCCGCCGCGCGGCTGCCATGCGTCACCGGCATACAGCGCCGCGCTCGAGCGAGAGGAACTTCGCAGGCTCGACGACAGCACGCGCGTGAATGACGACGGCGTGCCAGCCGCGAGGTCGGCGAGCGAATTGAAGAAGAAGACCCCGTTCTTCTCCTCGCTCACGTCGCTCCGCCCGGTGCCGTGGTTCGCCAGAAACCCAACCTTGACGCGGTGCGCGCCGTTAGGCGACAGCCAGGCGAGCTCGTCGCCGCCCTCGACGAGCCGGGTGCGACTTGCCG
>QHUV01000710.1 GCA_003222065.1 Gemmatimonadota bacterium
CGAACGACGTCGAAGCACGAAGCAAAGCCGACGAGAGTGCTCAACTCCTCTGGAGGATCGGCCCGATGTTCAACACCGCGCCTTCACGGGCGATCGGTGTCACGCTGTCGGCGGGGGGCGTAAATGAAGGAGGACGCGAGGCAATCGAGCTCCGACGGCGACGCTGGATCAACGCGGAGCAGTCCGTCGACTTCTCGGCCGGAGCCTTACGCATGGATATCCCGAAATCGGCGGAGCGTCCAACCGGCGCGGCGTACGGGCTCACGACGGGTATCTATCTCGTTGGGGGAGATCTCGTCCATGTCGATGGCCATGCCGATTTTGTCGTCGCCAGGAACCGGATACGAGGCGGTGGCACGGTCGGTGGTGGCGTCGGCGGCTACGGTGCCGTTGGCGGCACAGTTCTTCTCGTCGCACTTGCTGTCGCCATCGCGATTGCGATTGCACGCGCCGGCGACTTCTGATGTCGAGTTGCCGCGCCGTGGCTTAACGTCGAGGCCAGGCGACGATCCGTGAGTATACGCTGAACGTGCAGCGAAGCTTTACTGCGGCGGGGGCGAGATCGCGTAGTCGGCCGGAGGGCGCGCGCCCATCAGATTCTCGACGAAGAAATCCCAGGTCCGGCGGATCACGTAGGGATGGCTCGTGAGATCGTGCGTCGCGTCGGGCAGGATCAGGAGATCGAACTTCTTATTCGCCTTCACGAGCGCATCGACGAGCGCGATGGTGTTTGCGGGATGGACGTTGTCGTCGAGATCTCCGTGGATGAGAAAGAGCTTCCCCTTGAGATTGCTGGCGAGGGTCTTGTTGGCCGCCGCCGCGAAGTTGTCCGTGCTGTGGAGCGTGTCCTTCACCAGCAATCCCTGAAATCGCTCCCCCCATCCGTGGTAATAGGATCGGTTGTCGTGATTGCCGGACGTCGACACCGCGACCTTGAAGAAGTCTGGATAGCGTAGCATTGCGTCGGTCGACGCGAAGCCGCCGCCGGAGTGCCCGTAGATCCCGACTCTCGAGAGATCCATCCAATGAAAGCGGGCGCCCAACTGCTTGATCGCGGCAGTGTGGTCGGGAATGCCGTTGTCGCCCATGTCGCCGTACCACGCCGTGTACAGCGACTTGTTGCGCGGCGTGTTGCCTAACGCGTTGATTTCGACGACGATGAACCCGAGCTCGGCGAGCGCCTGCACCTGACCGAACATCGAGTAGCTGAACGCCTCGCGGGTCGGATAGAAGCGGTCGCTCACCGGGGAGATGAGCGGGCCGGGATAGATGTGGTCGATCACCGGATACGATTTCGTCGAGTCGAAGTTGCTCGGCTTGTAGATCACCCCCATGATCTCGGTGGTGCCGTCGCGCGCTTTCGCGTGAAACACCTCGCCCGGCCGCCACCCGATTGCCTTGAGCGCCGAAACGTCGGCGCGCTCCAACTCTTTGACGACGCGGCCATCCCGCGCGCGGAGCACCGTCACCGGCGGCAGGTCGACGCGAGAGTAGGTATCGAGGAAGAGCGGCGCGTTAGGCACCGCGGTGATCTGATGGTCGGCATCCTCGGGCGTGAGGAGGGTGAGCCCAGTGCCGTCGCGGCCAACGGAATAGAGAAGGTCGTAATCGGGATGGCGTCCCGGCTCGCGACCGCGCGCCGTGAAGAACACCCGTCCCGCGACTTCGTCGACGGTGACGAGCGCGCTGACGACCCAGTCGCCGCTCGTAATCTGATGCTTGATCGTTCCGTCGCGGCCCACGTCGTAGAGGTGACCCGACCCATCGCGCTCGGAGAACCAGATCACACCGGTCGCCCACCGAATGTGAAGAACGACATCAGCGGCTGCGCCGGTCCCTCGATGCGCTTGCTCGTTCGCGTCGCAATGTCGATCACGTAGTTCACATACGTCTGTACGATCGAGTCACCGGGCAGCGCATATGGATAGAGGTAGTACGTCGGACGCGAGCTCGTGGAGCTGTAGAGCACGAACTTCTCGACGCCGCGCTCGTCGATTCGCGGCACGACGAGCTTCTTCGAATCTGGAGACCACGTCACCTGCGGGACGCTCGGCAGCTTTCGCCGCACCTGCGTGGGCGATGGCGATCCGACGCCGTAGGCGTAGCCGTCGGCGCCGTCCGTGGTGAGCTGGATGGAGTCGGTCGCTCCGACTTTGCGCACCCAGAGGTTGTTTCCCGACGCGAACGCGTCCCAGCGCTCGTCCGGCGAGCGCACGTAACGCGTGCGCACCGGCAGCGTATCCGCCGTCGCGCACGTGTAGGCGACGCGGTCGCAGGTGAATCCGCGCTTCCCAAGGCGCACGCGAATCCGCTGCTCGTCGCGACCTTCGTTCTCGAACGTCACGGTCTGGAAGGGCAGCTTGCTGCCGACGACGGCGGTGTCCGCTGCGAGCGAGAGCGCCGCGGCGAGGCGGCCGTTGTCGAAGAGGAGTGACCGTGCGCCGGTCGTTGGATTCACCGTCACGAACTCGGGGCCGCGCGCGGTCATCACGCGATACCAGAAGCGAGTGCTGTCTCGGTACCAGGCCGGCGCGACCTGGTCGCCGGTGACGTTCCGCA
>QHUV01000141.1 GCA_003222065.1 Gemmatimonadota bacterium
AGACGACGCCGATGTCTCGGCCGTCGCTAAAGCCGCCCGAGCGTCCGAGCGGGCTCGCCAGCGCGTCATCGATTCCCAATCCAAGCGCTAGCAAAAGGGGCCGCGACCGGTAATACGCGCTAGCGGCGTCGTGCGGGTGGGTGAGAAGAGTGCCGAGGACGACCTGAGCCATCTCGTGACCGCGCGCAGAAAACTGATAGAGGACCAGATGCTCGCGCGGCACGGACGCCTTGTTGCGATTCGTGGACTCCTCGACGTCGTCGAGCGCACGCGAAACGAGCGCCGTGTAGGCGATGCGGCGCCAGTCGAAGGTGTTATCGGAGCTGGCGGTCCTCGACCGTGCCTGCTTCGGAGCCGCGTGCGTCGCCATTGATGGAAATGTGAGTGACTACCTATGCGTCGGGGAGGGCGAAATGACCCACAACGACGCAGCACAAAGATCGCGCAAAAGCTATCACGTGTGCGGCGGATCACGTAACGACGGGGGACGGCAAAGCGTCGAACGGTCGAAGCGCGGTTGCAGAATTCTCGATCGTCGCCGCGCCCTCCCACCCCAACGAGGAAATCCTGATGAAGCGCTCACTCCTTCTCGGCGCGCCGATGCTGGTGCTCATGGTCGCCGCTTGTAGCTCAGACAGCACCGGTCCCATCTCGATCACAGCGGCCGATATCAACCAGGCCGCGGTGATCTCGGCGTCCGACGCGACCGCCGAAGACGTGAGCATCCTCTCCGCTTCTGACATGACGATGTCGGGCGGGGCGGTGCAAAACGTCGTCGGCGGCAGCCTGATGTTGTCGCGCACACCGTCTGGTGCCACGCCAAGCTACGCCTGGACGTTTGGCACCGGCTGCACGTACAGCGCATCCACTGGTCGATTCTCCTGTCCCCCGATGACCGACGGTGGTTTGACGCTCAACCGGGACTACGGGTTCTTCGACGCAAACCAGGCCGCTCAGTCAGCGTACAGCGCCAGCACGACGGCGTCGGCGAACTTCCACGTCAACGTCGCGGGCGTTCACGTCGCCACGGCAGGCGCCGACACTGTGAATCGCGATCGTAGTCTCACGGTTTCCGGTCTTGCGGGCGCCGAGACGTCGCGCACCTGGAATGGAACGGGCACGCGTAACGACGGTGGCTACCGCCAGGAAACCGACGTGAAGCGTAACTATCACACGACTGATGCCGTGACCGTCAGCAACGTCGTGGTGAATTTGCCGCGCTCGAGCAATCCGTGGCCGATGTCGGGCAGCATTACCCGACAGATCTCAGGCACGGCGAGCGTCAGCAAAGCAGAAGTCTCCAAGTCGTTCGCGGTGAGCCGCACGGTGACGATCACGTTCAACGGGACGCAGTACGCCACGGTAACCGTCGGCAGCGATACCTACACGCTCGACCTCTCGACAGGCGTTGCGACGAAGAACTAAGCGCGTAGAGCGCTGTGCGTTGAGCGTAGAGCGCTAAGCGTAGAGCAACGCAGCGAAGGCGGCCCGGTAAGCTTGCTTACCGGGCCGCCTTTGTCTACGCTCAACGCTCCACGCATAACGCTCAACGCATGCACATTCTCTTCGACCGCGAGCAGGGCGTCGCTCGCGTCACGCTCAATCGGCCCGACGTTCTCAACAGCTTCAATCGCGTTATGGCGCATGAGCTGTGTGAGGCATTCGCCGAAATAGCGACGAAAGAGGATTTACGCGCCGTCCTGCTGACCGGAGCGGGCCGAGGTTTTTGTGCCGGACAGGATCTCGCCGAGGCATCTCCACGACCAGACGGTTCGCTCCCGGATTTGGGTGATTTCGTTCGCGAGGGTTACAACCCAATCATTCGCGCGATTCGGACGCTCGAGAAGCCGGTGGTGTGTGCGGTGAACGGCGTCGCGGCGGGAGCGGGAGCCAACCTCGCCCTCGCGTGCGACATCGTAATCGCATCGCGTGAGGCGTCGTTCATTCAATCGTTTGCGAAGATCGGGGTCATACCAGACAGCGGCGGCACGTTTATTCTCCCGCGGATCGTCGGACTACAACGAGCGTCGGCGCTGACGATGCTTGCCGAGAAGGTGACGGCCGATCAGGCGCTCGCTTGGGGGATGGTATATCGCGTCGTCGAGCCGGCCGGACTTGCGGAAGCCGCCTGGACGACGGCGGCTTCGCTCGCGGCGCAAGCGACTCGCGGGCTTGGCCTGATCAAGCGCGCCTTCAACCGTTCGCTCGGCGTGGATCTCGATCGTCAGCTCGACTACGAGGAAGAGCTACAACGCGAAGCGGGGCGTACAGCGGATTACGCGGAGGGGGTGCGGGCGTTTCTGGAAAAACGGAAGCCGAAGTTCGAAGGCCGTTGACGAACGCAATCGGCCGGATCTTGCTGCCTAACGACGCGTGACCAGCACGCGCGATTCGATTCGTGTCGGCGTCGTCGGGGCTGGCGCGATGGGGAGCGGCATCGCTCAAGTCGCCGCGCAGGCGGGACACCAGGTCGTCCTGGCTGACGCCAACCCGCAGGCGACGGCCAAGGCGCGTTCGAGCATTGGCGAGGTGCTCCTCAAGCTGGTCGAAAAGGGAAAGATCTCTGTCGCAGCGCGCGACACCGCGCTGGAGCGCATTCAGTTCATCGAGCTGCCGCTCGGCGAGACCATTACCGCTTACGGCGGCTGCGGCATCGTGATCGAAGCCATCATCGAAGAGCTGGCCGCCAAGCAGGCGCTCTTTGCCAAGCTCTCGGCAGCTGTCGCGTCGGATGCGATCCTGGCGACGAATACCTCGTCTCTCTCGGTGGCATCGATCGCCGCGGCGTGCAGCCGGCCGGAGCGCGTCATCGGAATACATTTCTTCAATCCCGCTCCGGTGCTGCCGCTGGTGGAGATCGTGCCCTGGCTCGGCACCGATAGCGGGGTCGTCGCGCGGGCGCTGCAACTCGTGGAGTCATGGAGCAAGACTCCGGTGGTCGCCTCGGACACCCCTGGCTTCATCGTGAATCGCATCGCCAGACCGTTTTATGGTGAGGCGATCCGCATGCTCGAGGAGGGTGTCGCCGACGTCTCGACGATCGATTGGGCGATGCGGGAATTAGGTGGGTTCCGCATGGGCCCCTTCGAGCTCATGGACTTCATCGGCAACGATGTGAACTACGCGGTCACGCGTTCGGTGTTCGAGGGCTTTTTCTACGATCCGCGCTACCGGCCATCGCTCACTCAGCGACGCCTGGTCGAGGCGGGATTTCTAGGGCGAAAGAGTGGTCGAGGTTATTACGATTATCGCCCAGGAGCGGCCGCCCCGAAGCCGAACCGGGATCGAGATCTCGGTGCGCTCATCCTCGATCGAATTGTCACGATGCTCATCAATGAGGCGATCGACGCTGCATGGCTCGGTGTCGCCTCACCGCGTGACATCGACCTCGCGATGACAAAGGGCATGAACTATCCGAAGGGACCTCTCACCTGGTCCAATGAGCTCGGCCTCGGGGCACTGCTTCGTTCCATGACGGAGTTGCAACATCAATTCGGTGAAGACCGCTACAGACCCAGTCCGCTCCTGCGCCGTATGGTTGCCGAGCATCGTCGATTCTTCGAATGAGTGAAAAGGAGCCTGAGCAGCATCTCGCTCAACGCGTCGTCGACGCGATGATGGCGAAGGACGCATTCAGTCAGTGGCTCGGTGTTAAAATCCTGGAGGTGAGTCCGCGCCAGGCGACGATCAGCATGCGGGTGCGGACGGAGATGGTGAATGGATTCGGCGTCGCGCACGGAGCGATCGCGTATGCGCTGGCGGACAGCGCTCTGGCCTTCGCCTCGAATACACATGGACGCGTCACCGTAAGTATCGAAAATTCCATCACCTATCCACAGCCAGTTCATGTGGGCGATGAGCTGGTCGCGGCGGCGGAGGAGGAGAGCGCAAGCAATCGCCTGGGGTATTATCGCGTGACGGTCAAACGGAAGGACGGCGTGATCGTCGCGCTCTTTCGCGGCACCGTGTACAAGACGAAGGCCGATTTTTTCTCCCCGATGTCGGCGAGCGAGGAGTGAATGAAAGACGCGTATATCATCGATGGTGTGCGGACAGCCATCGGTAACATCGGCGGTGCACTCTCGGAGGTGCGCGCGGACGATCTCGCGGCGCACGCGATCGCGGAACTGATGCGTCGCCACCCGGGCGTCGATCCAGCTGCGATCGCCGACGTCGTGCTCGGATGCGCGAATCAGTCAGGGGAGGACAATCGGAACGTCGCCCGCATGGCTGGACTGCTCGCCGGGCTGCCGCACACCGTGCCTGGCGAGACGATCAACCGGCTGTGCGCATCAGGGATGAGCGCCGTCGCGAGCGCCGCACGGGCGATCAAGATCGGCGAAGGGGATCTCTACGTCGCGGGCGGCGTGGAGAGCATGACGCGCGCGCCATTTGTGATGGCCAAGTCGAGCAAGCCGTGGGCGCGTGACATAGAGGTCTTCGACACGAGCTTGGGCTGGCGATTCGTGAATCCGCGAATGCGCGAGCGTTATGGCGTGGACTCGATGGGCCAGACCGCCGAAAACGTCGCCGAGAGCTATGGCGTCACCAGGGCCGACCAGGACTGCTTCGCGTTAGCCTCGCAAGAGAAGGCGGCCCGGGCGCGCGAGGGCGGACGGTTCGCCGCGGAGATCGTGCCGGTGACGATTCCACAACGGAGTAGCGAGCCGAAGCAGGTCGATAGCGACGAATTCATCAAGCCGCGCACGACGTTGGAGGCTTTGGCGAAGCTCAAACCGGCGTTCCGCTCCGATGGCAGGGGATCGGTAACGGCCGGCAATTCATCGGGGCTCAACGATGGCGCCGCCGCTTTGTTGATCGCGTCTGACAACGCGATTGAGAAATTTGGTTTGAAGCCAGCCGCGCGGATTCTGGCGAGTGCCGTCGCGGGAGTCGAACCGCGGCTCATGGGGATGGGACCGGTGCCCGCGTCTCGTAAGGCGCTCGCCCAGGCGGGCCTCGGTCTCGACGACATGGACGTGATCGAGCTGAACGAGGCGTTCGCCGCGCAATCGTTGGCGTGTCTGCGCGAGCTTGGTGTCGACGACAACGACCCGCGCGTCAATCCGAACGGAGGGGCAATTGCGTTGGGACATCCGTTAGGCATGTCGGGCGCCCGGCTCGCACTCACGGCGACGCGCCAACTCGCGTTGACCGGCAAACGTTACGCACTGGCAACGATGTGCATCGGTGTGGGCCAGGGGATGGCAATCGTAATAGAGGCCGTGTAGTGAATTTGAATTGGAGTACACATGACTAGTACACTTGCTGCTGCGCCGCTCGATCTCACGGGCGAGCGACCGCGGAAGCTGCTGAATTACGTCGCGGGGGAGTGGGTGGAGGGGACGGGGCTGTTCACCACTCTGCATCATGCCGTCACCGGCGTGCCTGTCGCGGAGTCATCGAGTGAGAGCATCGATTTCGCAACGATGGTCGGTCATGCGCGTCGCGTCGGCGGGCCGGCGCTCCGAAAGCTGACGTTCCACGAGCGCGCCTTGATGTTGAAGGCGATGGCGCAATTCCTCACCGCCCGGAAAGACGACTTTTACCGTGTCTCCGCGGCCACCGGCGCGACGAAGACCGATTCGTGGATCGACATCGACGGCGGGATCGGCACGTTCTTCGTGTATGCCTCGAAGGGCCGGCGCGAGCTGCCTAACGAGACGTTCTACGTCGACGGCGTGACGGAGGCGTTGTCGAAAAACGGCACCTTCGTCGGCCGGCACGTGTGCGTGCCGCTCGAGGGCGTCGCGGTCCACATCAATGCCTTCAATTTTCCCGTCTGGGGCATGATGGAGAAGCTCGCGCCGACGCTGCTCGCCGGCGTCCCGGCAATTGTGAAACCGGCGACGGTGACGTCCTATCTCACCGAGGCCGTGTTTCGCGCGATGATCGACTCGCGAATCTTTCCCGAGGGTGCGATCCAGCTTGTGTGTGGGAGCGCGGGCGACCTGCTCGATCACCTCGACGCGCAGTGCGCGGTCGCGTTCACCGGGTCGGCGGAGACGGCGCGGATGCTGCGCGCGAAGCCCTCGATTCTCGATCAGAACGTCCGCTTCAATACCGAAGCGGACTCGCTGAACTTCTCGATGCTCGGACC
>QHUV01000703.1 GCA_003222065.1 Gemmatimonadota bacterium
GACGCGATCATGAAATCTTCGATCAGATCGCGTGCGGCGCTCTTGTGCGTGAGCTTCAGATCGACAACGCGCCCGCCCTGCGCCACGGGCGTTGCCTCGATCGTTTCCAGCTCGAGTGCGCCGTTTCGCTCGCGCTCCTGCTTGAGTCGGACGGCCGCCTCCCATTGCAGGCGTAGCTGCTGGGCGAGGCCGTTCGTCTTTGCGACGATGTCCGGCGGCTGCACCGTGCCGCCGGGGGTGTTCTCCAACCATCGTCCCGTGTCGTCGTACGCGAGCTGCGCCTGGTTGCGCACGAGGCCACGATAGACGTCGTACGTCGAGACGTCGCCGTTCTGCTCGACGACATTCTCGATGACGACGGCGACACGGTCCGTATTTGGATTGAGCGACGTGAGGTTCGTGGAGAACTGTTCCGGCAACATCGGGAAGACCTGCACGCCTGTATATACCGACGTCGAATTCTCCCGCGCGTGCAGGTCGGCCGGCGATCCGTTGGCGACGAGGGCATCGACGTCCGCGATGGCAACGAGAATGCGAATTGCCCCTGTGGGGAGTCGCTCGGCGACTTCAATCTGATCGAGATCGCGCGACTCGGTGTTGTCGATCGAGGACCACTGCAGCCCACGGAGGTCGCGCACGCCGATATCCGGCGCCGCCGGTTGCTTCGTCGCTGCGACCTGCGCGTCGACAGTCTTCCCGAATTCCGGATCAAACCCGTTCTCGCGCAACACGCGTTGCGCGGTCTGGACGAAATCGATCGACGGCCGATGATTGACGATGGTGCGCTCCGTGTGATGGGTCAGCCGAACACTCCCCGGCTGCTCGGAGCGTTCAACTCTTGATCTTCGAGAACGGGAGGTTGCCGATGCGATAACTGCGCCAGTCCTCGTGATCGAAGTGCCACCATTCCTGCGGATTCACGACGAACCCCTGGGCCTCCATCGCTTGACGGAGCAGCTCTCGATACCAGCGCTGCCGCGACGCGCCACCGGGATACTCGGCGTACGCCCGCTCGGTGCTCTCATCGTACGTGCTCACCATTTCAACCGGCTTGCCGCTCTTGAGATCGTACAGCGTGAGATCCACGGCTGACCCGCGATTGTGCTTCGAACCCTCGGCCGGGTTGGCGACGAGCCATTTCTTCGCTTGCGGCGTCGCGTCCCAGAAAATCTTGGTGACGTACCACGGACGGTACGCATCGTGAATGAGCAAGCCGTAGCCTAACGACTTGAGCGCGTGGTGCGCCCTCACCAGCGCTTCGGCGGCCGGACGCTGCATGAAGGCGCGCGGCTCGTCGTAGATCTGCGTGCCCAGGAAGTTATTGGATGTCGCATAGCGGATCTCGAGCTTGATCGTCGGATCGAGCTTCACCAGCTCGGCGAGATCGGTCTCTCGAAAATTCCCCGTCTCCGCGGGCGGCGTCGCGGCGACCGCCTCGGCCCGCAGCTCGGCGACGGGCCGAAGGGGCGTGATGCGGAGCTGATTCGTTCCGGCCTTCGGCTCGATGTTTCGCCGCGGGAATCGGACACCGGCCGCATTCGCCTCCGTCGCTCTCCCCGCCCGATCACGCGCGAACACGATCCGCTCGCCGTCGTATAGCCCGTTGGCGGGAAACGCAAACGTGTCCCGACCGACTTCGGTGAGTGGATAAGGAAAGAACCACTCGATGAGCGCCCAGAGACGGCCGTCTCGCTCGTAGACATACAGAATGTCGTAGTCCGGACCGTACTCGCCGACCAGGCCCTGCAAGGACGCCGGCGCGGCCTTCGGCATTCCGTGATCGGCGCGCACCAGCGTGTCACGCAGGCCGTCGCCAGTGCGCAGCCATGCGGCGGCGTCCGCGTTAGGCAGGGCGGCGCGGCGGCGCTCCCGGCTACCGTCACGCCAGTAGCTCGGGTGCCGCGGACGGCGAGCATCGCGCGCAAAGCCGCCTCGCCGATCTCGTCGACGGCCGCGTTCGCCCCATCGCGCGTGGTGACGATAATGACGCCAAGCTTCTCGTCAGGCAGCGCCTGCAGCGTCGTCGCAAAGCCGTAGATCGCGCCGTCATGGCCGATGCTGCGGCGGCCATCGAGGCTGCCGAGTCGAAAGCCGATGCCGTAACCCGTCCGCTCGCCTGGCCGCGCGAACTGTGGCGTCCACATCTGCGCTATCGTCTCCGGTTTGAGCAGTTGCCCATTCGATCCGCGACCGCCGGCGAAGAGCGCGCTGACAAAGCGGGCCAGGTCGGTGACGGTGGTGTACATGCTCCCCGCTGGCGCGATACCGAGCTGAAAGGTCGGCGCGGGGAACGTGCGCCCGTCGAGCGTCCACATCGTCGCTGGGGCCAGGTTGCGCGTCAGCGCCGGCGTCGGCTCGAAGCCGGTCATGCTCATGCCTAACGGCTCGAGCACGGCCGCGGACAGCGCAGTCGCGAACGGCTTCCCGGACATGCGCTCCAGCACGTAGCCGACCGCCGCGATCGCGGCGTTCGAATACTTTGTGTGAGTCTCGGGCGGATAGACGAGGGTCGTGCCGTTGAGGCTCGCGATCGTCGCGGCCAGCGGCGGCGACGTGCTATCGAAGTAGTTCCCGATGGGCGGCTCGCGCACGAGACCGGCGCGGTGCGACATGAGCTGCCGGAGCGTGATCGGCCGGCCGTATGGGTTATGGGGATGGAACTCGGTCACGTACGTCGTCACCGGCGCGTCGAGATCGACCTTTCCCTGCTCGACGAGCTGCATGATCGCAACGTCGGTAAAAAGCTTCGAGACCGACCCGACGCGGTACACGGTCTCGGG
>QHUV01000142.1 GCA_003222065.1 Gemmatimonadota bacterium
CGTGTTCGCGTTCGCTGCCGCACTGGCTGTCGTCGCGCCGGGGCACGCAATGTCATGGGCGGCGCTCGGCTGCGCCGCACTTGCCGCGTCGGCAAGCGACACCTGGGCGACCGAGGTCGGCACGCTCATCGGTGGGACTCCTCGCTCGATCATCGGCTTCGCGCCAATTGCTCCGGGCATGTCCGGGGGCGTGACGCCCGCCGGAACTCTCGCTGCCGTCGCTGGCGCCGCATTCATCGCCGTCATTGCCAGCGTCCTCGGGTGGCCGGGGCGCGTCGCGCTCGCCGCGCTCGTCGGCGGCGTCGCCGGCTCGACGATCGATTCCGTGCTCGGCGCGACGGTGCAAACTCGCCGCTGGTGTGACCGCTGCGAACGTGAGACTGAGCGTGTCGTCCATGATTGCGGGACACCAACGCGGCGGTCGGGCGGTCTCGGGTGGCTCAGTAACGACGCCGTGAATTTCGTCTGTAGCGCCGTCGCCGGGTTGTTGGCGCTGATGATCACCGGATAGAGTTCGGGCATGACAACGCGAGAGTGCGCGCAGGTCGTGATCGTGGGAGGTGGGCCTGCTGGGAGTGCGCTCGCCTTCGCGCTCGCGCGGTCGGGTGTGTCCGTGACGGTGCTCGATCGCGCGCACTTCCCGCGATCCAAGCCGTGCGCGGAGTATTTGAGTCCGCAGGCGTCGCGCGTGTTGGCGTCGATGGGCGTGCTCGAGACAGTCGAGCGCTCCGGCGCGGCGCAGCTTGCCGGTATGGTGATCCGCGCGCCGAACGGTGTTCGCGTCGTCGGCGAGTTTGCTGGATGTAGCGTGAAGGGGTTTCGCGACCGCGGTCTCTCCGTGCGTCGCGAGATTCTCGACGCCATCCTGCTCGACGCTGCCCGCGATGCGGGCGCGGACGTCCGCGAAGCGACACATGTCGTGGACGTGATGCGCGATGCCTCCGGCCGCGTACGCGGCGTGCGGACGGTGGACGGCCAGGTGCTCGCCGCCGCCTTCGTCGTCGGGGCGGACGGACTGCGGTCGGTCGTGGCGCGGCGGCTGGCATTGGCGCGGACGGCTCGTTGGCCTCGCCGATACGCTCTCGTCACGCACTATCGCGACGTCGCTGAGATCGGCGAGTGCGGCGAGATGCATGTCGAGCGCGGCGGCTACGTTGGCATCGCCGACGTGGGCGGAGGCCTAACGACGGTCGCGCTCGTCGTGGCCAGTCGCCCGGCAAAATCTTTCGCCGCCGGCCGCGAAAGGTTTCTCGACGCCTGGCTGGCGGCGCGCCCGCAACTCGCGGCACGATTCGCCAACGCGACTCGCGTTTCTCCCGTCGTCGCCACCGGTCCGTTCGCCTCCCGCGCGAGGCGAGCGTGGGTGCCCGGGGCCGCGCTCGTCGGCGACGCCGCGGACTTCTTCGACCCCTTCACCGGTGAAGGCATCTACGCCGCCCTGCGCGGCGGTGAGATGCTCGCTCCCTTCCTCATTGAGTCGTTAGGCACGGCGTCTGCTCGGCAGGAAAATGCCGCCCTCGTGGAGTTTGTGCTTCCCGTTCGCGCTCCACGCTCAGCGCGATGATTGATACGGACGCGTTCCGGGCCGCCCTCGGCCGATTTGCCTCCGGCATCACGATCGTCACGGCGCGCGACGCGAAGGGGCGCGATCACGGAATGACAGTGAGTGCGTTCTGCTCCCTGAGCCTCGAGCCGGCGATGGTGCTCGTCAGTATCGGTCATGAAGCGTCGATGCACGGTCTCATGATGCGCGCCGAGCACGTCGGCATCAGCGTGCTTTCGACGGCGCAGGAAGCGCTCTCGCGTCGATTCGCCGATCCCGAGACGGACCGGTTCGACGGCGTCGGCTACACGCGTGGTGAGAACGGCGTCGCGCTCCTCGACGACGCGCTCGTGCATCTCGAGTGCGACGTCGTCGCCCGCCATGAGGCGGGCGATCACACCATCATCGTGTGCGCCGTCGACAGGACGGAAGCGTACGACGGTCGGCCGCTGTTGTACTACCGGGGCGGCTACGCGCAGCTCGAGCGTTGATTGTGAAATGCGACTGAGAGGGACCGAGCTTCTCGACGATCCGAACGTCGACCCCGACGTGCGTGAGCGCTCGCATCGGGACGTCGAGCGCTCCAACGTGCTCTTCGGCGGCCGCCGCGCTGTCATGCTCGCCGTCCGCCCTCTGTTCGACGAGATCGTCAAGTCGACGAGCAACCGTCCATCGTCCACTGACCACCAGCCACGCGCCACTCTCCTCGACGTCGGAACCGGCCTCGCCGACCTCCCCTGGCGAGCGCGTGAGATCGCGCGCCGACGCGGCGTCTCCCTCCGCACTGTGGCCATCGATGGTGCCTTCACGCTTATTGCCACGGCGCGGCATCGCTTGAACGATGCTGTGTGCGGCGATGCGCTCGCCCTTCCGTTCGGAGATCGCAGCGTCGACATCGTGCTTTGCTCACAACTGCTCCATCACTTCGATCATGAGCGCGCCCTGAAGCTCATCGAGGAGCTCGATCGCGTCGCACGGCGACGCGTGATCGTCAGCGATCTGCGACGCAGCTGGATCGCCGCTGCCGGATTCTCCCTCGCCGCCGTGGCACTGCGCTTTCATCCAGTGACGCGACACGACGGCCCAGTCTCCGTCATGCGCGGCTTTACGGAGGGTGAGCTGGGCGGTATGGTCCTCACCGCGACGGGCGTGCAGCCCGCGATCCGTAAACGCCTCGGTTACCGACTCACGGCGAGTTGGACTCCCTCGGGCGGCAACCTGACCACATGACAGATACGACCGATACGAGTACGAGGCGCGAGCCGTTCGTCTTGCGCCCTCCGCCACGCAACGCCCGCATGCGAACGGTCGATGAGCGATTCGTGCGCTCACGTCTGGCGACCATCTTCCAACTCGCGATCGACGTCGAGCGATGGCCTGAGCTGCTCCCGCACTATCGCTACGTGCGCTTTCGTGAGCGGGCGAGCGACGATGGCGGTGTTGTCGAGATGTCAGCGAACCGGCCCTTCGGAAGCCTGAACTGGCCAACGCGGTGGGTCTCCCAGATGTCCGTGCAGCGCAAGGCGGCGCGTGGCGGCGACGAGCCGAGGATTCGCTTTCACCACATCGAGGGCATTACAAGTGGAATGGAGGTCGAATGGAGTTTCCATCCCGAGAAGGGTGGGACGCGCGTACGCATCGTGCACGCGTGGAACGGCCCGACGTGGCCGGTGGTTGGTGGTATGGCCGCCGCGAACGTGATCGGGCCAGTGTTCGTCCACGGAATCGCCAGTCGTACCTTGGAGGGGCTCGCGACCGTGGCCGAGAAGGAGCCTCTGTGATGCTCGTTAGGCTTTCAACCATGGGGTACATGTGTCTGGTGCAGCAAAGCGTCGCGTCGTCGTAACTGGCATCGGTATCGTCAGTCCCATCGGCATTTCACGCGAGGGACTCTGGCAGGGCCTGCAGTCCGGCAAATCCGCCGTGCGCACGGTGACGCGCTTCGATCCGGCCATGTTCCGCAGCCATAACGCCGCCGAGGTCGACGATTTTCACCCGACTGATTTTCTCGAGCAAAAGCGCGCGAGACGTCTCGAACGGTTCGGACATTTTGCTGTCGCGTCGGCGCGTCTTGCGCTCGACGATAGTGGGATCGATCTCGCCGGCGAGGATCGAGAGCGTTTCGGCTCCATCATGGGTAGCGCGCTCGGCGGCGTCGCCTACGCCGAGTCGCAGATGCATGTGTTCATGGAGAAGGGACTCAAGGCCCTCGATCCGGCGCTCGCGCTCATGGTGTTTGGCGGCGCCGCGAGCTGCAACATCGCCATCGAGCTTGGCCTGCAGGGACCGAATAGCACGAACGCAATGAGCTGCGCGTCGGGCACGATCGCGATCGGCGACGGCTTTCGCGAGGTTCGCGACGGCTACGCCGACGTGATGCTCTGCGGTGCCTCCGAGGCGCCGCTCGCGCCCTTGACGTTCGGTGCATTTGCGATCATTCGCGCGATGTCGACGCGCAACGACGAGCCGCAGCGTGCCTCCCGACCATTCGATCGCGACCGCGACGGCTTCGTGATGGGTGAAGGGGGTGCCGTTCTCGTGTTGGAGGAGTATGCACGGGCCCGCGCCCGCGGCGCGCACATCTACGCCGAGGTGGTCGGGTATGGAAACTCTAATGACGCGCATCACATGACGGCGCCGCGTCCGGACGGCTCGCAGGCAGCTCGGTCCATTCGCCGCGCGCTCGACGACGGTCACGTCGCGCCAACGGACGTCGCATACGTCAACGCCCATGGTAGCTCGACGCCACTCAACGATCCAACGGAAACGCTCGCCCTCAAGCACGCCTTCGGCGATCATGCGAGTCGGCTTCAGGTGAGCAGCACCAAGGGGTACTACGGACACGCCCTTGGCGCGTCTGGTGCGTTCGAGGCGGCGATCTGCGCGCTCGCGCTGGAGCGGCATTGGCTGCCGCCGACCGTCAATCTCGACTACCCGGATGCGAACTGCGATCTCGACTACATTCCGCGTCAGGGGCGTGATGCCGGTGTTGAGTACGCGCTCAGCAACTCGTTCGGGTTTGGCGGGATCAACGCGGCACTCCTGTTTCGTCGCGCGGATTAGCCATGAGACGAAACGCAGCGGCGTTTCAACTAGTCACTCGACGGTCGCGGCAGCGACCGTCGTTCATATAGACGTACAGGGCTTCCGCTGTCGCGGAAGCCCTGTACACATTGCACCTCGACCCGACAGATTACGCCCAACCTTCGGTCGAGCGCGTTCACCAACCTTCGGAGCTTTGCATGCGCGATTCACTCCGGCACTTCGTCGCGGAGTTTGTCGGTACGTTCGCCCTTGTCTTCATCGGCGGTGGCGCGATCATGTCTGCGGAGCTCGCGAAGAATCCAGCGGGAATCACCCAAATCGCTTTGGCGCACGGGCTCATTCTCGCACTCATGGTAACGGCGACGATGCGCGTCTCGGGACATTTGAATCCCGCCGTGACCCTCGGCTTCCTTGTGACACGCCGCATCGAGCCGGTGATGGCGATGGTCTATCTCATCGCCCAGATCTTGGCCGCGGTGCTTGCCGCATATGCGCTGCGTGGATTGTTCCCTGAGGTCGTCGTCGCCGGCTCGCGTCTCGGCGGCCAGTCGGTGTCGATCGAGGTCTCGACGATGCAGGCGATCTTGCTCGAGTTCATCGCCACCTTTTTTCTCGTATTCGTCGTCTTCGGAACGGCCGTCGATCCACGCGCGCCCAAGGTCGGCGGCTTCGCCATTGGCCTCACCGTCGGCGCCGATATTCTCGCCATCGGCCCACTCACCGGCGCCTCGATGAATCCCGCGCGTTCGTTCGGGCCGGCCGTAGCGAGCGGCATCTTCGAGGGACAAGCGGTGTACTGGATCGGCCCAATTCTGGGTGGCATCGCCGCGGCACTCGTGTACGAGGCGCTCTTCATCCCGCATGGTACCGAGCCCGTCGATCACGGCCCGGTGCGGCCCATTGCCTAACGTGGCGCGGTAGTCGCGATGTCGTCGTCGCCTCCGCCGGAGCAGCGCCCGGTCGCCTCGCTCGTCGACGAGCGTGAGCGAGTCATTCAGCAGCTCTCCGATCATTTCGCCAACGACCGGCTTTCTCTCGACGAGCTCGAAGCGCGGATGGATCTGGCCTACAAGGCGGCGACCGTCACGGATCTCCAGCGCCTCACGGCTGACCTGCCGAGCGTCACGGCGGCAGCGCCGGTCCCCGTGGCGGCGCCGGCCGATGAGCTGGCGGTTATCGCGCCCGACCGCGAACGACTGTTCGCCGTCATGAGCGAGACCCGTCGTCACGGGGCGTGGATCGTGCCGCAACGTCTCGATCTCGTCGCACTGATGTCCGACACGACGATCGATCTCACCCAGGCGGCGCTACCGAGCGGAATCATCGACATTCATGTCCGCTCGATTTGCGCCGCGGTGAAGATCGTCGTGCCGCCGGGTCTGCAGGTGGTGAGCCGGATCAGCTCACTGATGAGCAGCGTCCGCGGCGGCGGAGAGCCTAACGAGCAGACCGTCGGCGGGTGGAAGGCCGGGACGGTGGTGCGGCTCACCGGCTGGGCACTCATGGCCGAGGTGCAAACGAAGGTGCGTCGCCGCGAGCTCCTCCCCAGCGACGCAGACGATAATGATTGACGGTGCGCTGCGCGTCAGCGAAAGAAATGAAACAGTAGCTTCGCGACGACAGCGAAAGCGCCAAGGGCGAGCGGAAAGAGCGTGAGTCCGATCGAGTACACGAGCCCGTAGCGAAAGAGGGCCGGTCCGAGCCCGTAGGTCTCTCGACCGAGCCATCGCTGCAAGAGCAGCTCGAGCGGCGCGCCGATGGAGTAGCACAGATTCGCGGCGATGCCATACGCCGTGACGCCGATCCAGGTGCCAGGCTGGAGGAACATCGCCGGTCCCAGCGCGACGGCCAGCAGTGAAATCGTGACGACCCCTGTAGCGCCGACCGCCGCATTATACAGCGGCCGTCGCCGCTCCCACCAGCCAATGACGGCGCCAGGAGATCGTTGGAGCGTGGGTTCGGGGAACAGGAGGGTTGTAATCGCAGTCATATAAACGCGCAGAGACGGATGGAAATCTGCGAGTTATCCGATTCCTGTCAAGTACTTTACTTAGTCAAGTGGCCTGGCTGTCACAGCGTGCGGCACTCACGGGCCGACTGCCAGGTACGCCTCATCGTACCTGCGGATCCCGTCAATAATCGCCTGCATCGCCGCCACGCTCTTCTCCCAGCCCACGATCTGGACCCGCTTCCCCTCGAGATCCTTGTATCGCTGAAAGAAGTGCTCCACCTCCTTCAACACGTGCTGGGGGGTGTCGGCGATGTCGAACCACTCCTGGTGATACGGATCGTGCAGCGGCACGGCGAGAATCTTGTCATCCGGCTCGCCGCGATCGAGCATGCGCAAGACGCCTAACGGGCGAACGTCGATCAGGCATCCCGAAAAAGTCTGCTCGTTCACCAGCACGACGACGTCACACGGATCGCCGTCCTCGGCGAGTGTCCGCGGAATAAACCCGTAGTCCCCCGGGTAATGCATGGATGAATACAAGACCCGGTCGAGCTTCATCAAGCCGGTTTCCTTATCGAGCTCGTACTTGTTCCGGCTGCCGAACGGAATCTCTATGACCGCGGTGACTTCTTCCGGCGGATGACGGCCGGGAGGAAGGTCTCTCCAGAGGTGGATCACGGAGGAGGTGCTAGTGGAGTGTTTCCGACATTTTGATAGCAGGAGTGGGGTCCTATGGGGCGTTATGGCAATACTGCCATTGCTACTTTGGACCATCCGCACGCTCGACCCTATGGCAGTATTGCCATAACGCCCCTGTGGACTCCACTCCTGCTATCAGCACCCGGGTTACGTTCGACTAGGTGCGCGGAGCGACGAGACCTTCTCCGCGCTCCATCGTGCCCTTGTACGCCATCGGCTCTTCGACGACGTCGAAATTCCGCTCCGCGAGATCGGCGACCCGTTCGAGCGCTTCCTTGCTGAGGTCCGGCGCGTCGCTCGCCGACGCGAACTCGGCGAGCTGCTCATCGTCGTAAATGTTGGGAAGCGTCGTCACGACGAGCGGTTCGGCAAGCAGCCACTTGAGCGCGGCCTGGCCTAACGACATCCGTGCCATCAGAAAGTCCAGCGTGCGAATCTTCTTCAGCCCATT
>QHUV01000704.1 GCA_003222065.1 Gemmatimonadota bacterium
GCTTCGGAGGAGTCCCACAGCGCGGTCCCTGTCACCCAGCGCTGCGACGAGGCGAGCTCGCACGATCTTGAGCGACCGCGCGTCGATGCTCGCCGATGATCTCGAGAGCGTCGTGTCGACCCGCCGCGCCCTGGCCCAATCGCCCATTCTCGCCGAGATCGCGCCGACGATTGCCGTCAATGCGACGTCCCCCGGTTGCCTAACGCTCAAGCTCTCGGCAAGCGTCAACGCTTCGCGATCGTGGCCGGCCTCCCGCAGCGCCTGCATCTTCCAGCGAGCCGGGTCGCCAAACTTCGACGAATCGGGCAAGACAGGAAATGAGTCGAGCGCTTCCTGAGCAAGGGCGCGAGCGGCAACCGGCGATCCGTGCGCACGAAGCTCACGCGCCCCCTGCCAAGCCGCCCACATCGCCAGGCTCGCCGGCTCGCCCTCGCGCCTGCCTAACAACACTTGCCACTCGGCCCGCGCCTCGTCGGGCCGCGACAACGCAGCCAGCGCCTCCATCTTGGCGACGACGACGAGCGCCGCGCGCGGCCAGCGCTTTGCCGTTTGGCGTAAGACGGCGAGCAGTGTCTCGTTCTGACCCGCGAGGTGATAAGCGTTCGCGACCGGCACAAAAACGTCCCAATGATCCGTCGCTGAGGCGCGTTCGAGATCGACTCCGCGAACAATCTCGAGCGCTTCCTTGGTGCGATTCAGAGCAACGGCCGCCGCCGCAGCCTCGAGCTCCCAATCGCTTCCGGGCGCAACGTAGAGGCGAAGGCGTTGCGCCGCGTCATACGAGCCGTCGTAGTCGCCCGCGAGTTGGGCCTCGAGCATGCTCGCGAGCGCGTCGTCGAAGGGCGCAAGGCGTCTGCCGTGTCTGCGCACACTCCGCACGAGCGAATCGGCCGATGCAGAGGCACCGAGGACATCTTTTTTCAGTACTGCCGCCATCAGTAGCGGATAGACGTACTCCGAATCGAGCGCCGACGCGCGAACATAGTGCGCCACCGCGCCCTCGAAATCGTCGCGGTTGAACGCGCTCTTTCCTTCCGAGAATTCTCGATAGGCCTCGAAGGAAGGCGGTTGGCTCGCGGACCGGGCCCATTGACTGAGCGCAGGGTCGACGTGCGTCGCCAGCACCGCCATCGCGCGCCGTCGAAGTACGTCGATGCCGAGTGTGGGGTCAGCGAGCGATGTCGTCACGGGCCCGATACTCGCCACAACTTCACCGTCCTCGGGCGCCGTGACCCACAGCTGCATAACGATGCTATCTCCCCGCAAATAATAGCGGCCGCCGAGCATCGTCCCGATCTCGAGCTTCGACGCCCAGCGCGGCGTCTGAGTCGCGGAGTCGCCTCGCGGGCCCGCAAAGACGCGGACCAGCCCCGTCTCTTGCAGACCGCGGGTGATCCAGTCCTGAACTTCCAAACCAATGAAGTCCAGATTCGAGCGGCCCGTCTCGTTCTCGAGCGCCTGCACGACAACGCGTGCGCTGTCGGGAGCAACGTACCGCCGCGACATCGAGTCTTGTGATGTTAGCAATGTCATAACGACCAGCGCGCCACCTGCGCTTGCAGCCAGTCGGAGCTTCGTTCTACGCCGCGGCGCGCGTGGTACCGAGCCATCGAGCACGGCGGGGACGCGATCAACCGTCGCGCTCCATGCTCATCGTCAGGCGCGAGATCGACGGCGCGCCGCGCCAAGGTCACGCCATCGACAATGTTGCCTGCGCGTTCGGCATCGTCCGCCGCCAGCCATGCTGCTCGGGCCGCGCTCGCGCGCAGCGCTCGTCGCTCATTGTCGAGCCAATGCTCGAACTCTGGAGCGTCTGGAAGAAAGACGCCGGGGAGCAGGTGCCCACGGTAGAGTAGCAGCGCATCTGCGACCAGACCCGCGCGCACAGCACTGTCGAATGCGCGAACGTCGCACCACAACGCGCTTGGCGAAAGGCTGATCGTGTCGTCGCCGGTAGTAACGATCGCTTCCGCACCAATGATCCGGCGCAAGCGGTGGAGAGTTTTTCGAAGTGCGGAGCGAGCGTGTTCCTGATCGAGCTCGGGCCACAACATCCCCACGAGAGTATCGCGCCGATGCCCGCCGAAGGGTCGCGCCGCGGCAAGGTACACGAGCAGCGCGAAGCACTTCGGGTGGGCAAGAATCGCCGCCGGCTCATCTTCGGCCGCCTTCAACTCTACGCCGCCGAGCATACGCAGCTCGAGCATCTGGCGCGTCTCCACGACGATCCGGCGCCGCAATCCGCTGCTTCAGCCTCGGGAACAGCACTGGAACGGCCCGGGAACGCTGAACGCAGAGAATCAACGTACGTCTCATCCCGCCTAGCGGCAAATCCAACGGCGCTGACATGGCCAGTCGGTGCACGTCAGCGCATTCCAGCGGAGGTCGTAATGTCGTTCAGCACGAGCCCCTTCCGGCGTGGCATTGCACGTTCCGGTCTATCACCGCGACGTGCCTCGGCGGCCTTCGGCGCCGCCATTGCCATTCTCTCCTGGGCGTGCGCCGACACGCCGTCCGCCCCACGTGTCCAACGAACCTCGTTAGGTCTGCGACCGCTCGCCCCGTCAGCCACGGCCTCGGGACCGGCGACGCCCCACTTCAATCTGGAAGCGATTCTACGCCCCGACGACGGCGGGGCGGGATTCGGCCTTGTCAAGTTCCGCCAGCCGAAGGATGACGAGCGCATCGTCAATCTCGACGTCTGGGTAAGGGATCTCCAGCCGAATACGAGCTACCAACTCCAGCGCGCGACCGACGCAAACG
>QHUV01000143.1 GCA_003222065.1 Gemmatimonadota bacterium
ACGTTTGACCTCAATCTCAGCACCGGTTTTTCGAAACTCGATAATCGGATTCCGCCGGAGAGCGATCTCATCATCGCGTTGTATTACGTCGGAATGCAGAACTACGGGTATAAGGGGTGCCCGGGAGGCGTGAGACCGTGTGGCCTGGATAAAGACCCGAACCAGACCGACGGCACGCCACTGCACGACGCCTTGCAATGGGCTCCGGGCGACATCATGCAAGTGACGCAGAATTCTGACGTGCAGCGCTTTACGGGGAGCGCGAACGGCAATTGGCGGCCGTTGTCTTGGATGCAGAACGACGCGACGGTCGGCCTTGATCTTTCGGCGGTGAATTTCTTCCAGCTCTGCCGGCTCAACGAGTGTCCGCCACAAAGCGCGACCGCGCGGCTCGGACGCGTGACGGACAATCAGACCAAGTTTCGCAACTTCTCAGCAAAGCTTTCGAGCACGGGCACGTGGAACGTTCGTCCGTGGATCAATCTGCGAACGAGCGCAGGCACGGATTATACGAACGTCGAGGCCGACACGGCATTCACCAATGGAACGCGCCTACCACCAGGCGCGTCGACGATCGGCTCGGCCGCGGTGCAGAGCGCCCAGGATCGGCAGCCCGTCGCGGTGAAGACGCTGGGTCTCTATGTCCAGGAGCAGGCCGGTTTCAACGACCGGCTATTCGTCACCGCAGCCGTGCGCACGGACCAGAACAGCGCCTTCGGTACAAACTTCCAGAGCGTGGTCTATCCCAAGGCAAGTCTGTCGTGGGTCGTCTCCGACGAATCCTATTTCCCGCGCTTTTCCTGGCTCGACCAACTCCGACTGCGGACGGCGTACGGCGCCAGTGGCGTGCAACCCGGAGCGACGGCCGCGCTCGTACTATATAGCGCTGGAAGCGTGAACATCCCGACGCGGTCGTCCACCGCAACCAGCGGCAGCGATGTGCCGGGCCTAACGGCAAGCCAACCGGGCACGAGGCTCAGGTCACCGCCCAGCTCTATCAATCGCGTCGCTTCGGCTGGGACGTGCTCGTCACCGGTTCACATTTCAGCAACAAAGTCGTCGATCTCGGAACCGATCCGAGCACTGGCAAGCCGCGCATTCTCCAGCCGGCCGGTGGCAGCACGGGCGGGCAAGTACGCCAGATGGCGGGATATCCGATCAACTCGCAGTGGTATAGACCCTACACGTACCATGACGACAACGGCGACGGGATTCTGCAGGTGAAGGAGGTGCATGTCGACTCGCTATTCCAGTTCTACGGATACCGCGTGCCGCGAGACATCGTGTCGCTACAAAACGGCTTCGACTTCTTTAGTGGATTAGTACACATCAACATGATGTTCGACTATAAGGGTGGGTCGAGCGTCCTCGACGGCGCGAACAACTTCCAATGCAACACCGGACCGTTCGCGTGCCGCGACACGCAGGATCCGACGGTTTCCCTCGATCGGCAGGCGGCGGCGATTGCCAAGACCTACGGCACGACGCTGAACGGTACGAATTACAAGTCATCACTCGGCTACTTCCGGAACAATCAGTTCTGGAAGTTCCGCGAGCTTTCGGCCGTGTTGCAGTTGCCCAATGTCGTTAGGTCGCGCATTCGTGCGCAGCAGGGATCGTCGATCGTCTTTGGCGCGCGCAACATTCACACATGGACGTCCTGGACGGGCGTAGATCCGGAAGCCAACTACGGCCTCACGCAGACCGAAGCGCAGAACGAATTCCAGACGACGGGACTACCGACGTACTTCACGATGCGACTCAACCTCAAGTATTGAGCGAGGACGATACTCATGCGCAACGCAAAGAACCGCGCTCGTCGTGTGAACGCTGCCGCCGCGCTCGTCCTTGCGGCGGGTGTGATCACGATCGCGGCATGCGACCGAATCAAGAACGAGCTCCTGGAGCCTCAGAATCCGGGCCTCGTGGACCAGGGTGCAGTCGGTTCGCCGGCTGCCGCAGCGGCGCTAAAGGTCGGAGCCATTGGAAGGTTCAAGCGGCTGGCCTACGACAGCGCCCCCGCTGGATTCGCTGGCTCCTCGGTCTGGGAGGCGGGCGGATTGCTGACCGACGAGTTCTCGAATTCGGACTTCCAGAACTCGCAGAACGACGTCGATGCCCGGACGATGAGTCCCGACAATCAGGCCAGCAACTACACGCGCGTGACCCAGGCGCGTGGCTATATCACCGACGCGATCGCGGCCGAAAAACAATTCGAGCCGCAAAAGACGTCTGATATCGGAGAGTTGTACGCGGCGCTCGCGTTCATCGAGGTGAACCTCGCGGAAAGCTTCTGTAACGGAATACCGCTAGGCAACAATAAGCAGGGCGTTGTCGACTACTCCAGTCCGGACTTCAAGCCACTGACCAACGCGGAAGTGTACGTGGTCGCGCTAGGACACGTCGACAATGCGCTGTCGACGCTCGGCAGTGCCACGGACGTCGCAACGACGTTCGTGCGGCAACTGGCTCTGATCACCAAAGCGCGTATTCTCGTGGATCAAGGGAAGTTCACGGAAGCCGCTGCCCTGGTTCCATCGAGCACCATTCCGTCGAGTTATCAGTATCTCTGGACATCCTCGGCGTCGAACAACAACGATGACCTGGGCATCTGGACGCTGAACAACTCCATCTCCCGAATGACTGTGGGCGACAGTTCGATGACGTATCAGGGGAAGACATTTAGAATCTTCAATGCCGTTCCATTCGCGTCCGCGAATGATCCTCGCGTCCCCATTCTCAAGGGCACCGACGCGCAGTTGTCGGCCGAGGATGGACTCACACCGTTGTTCATTCAGCAAGTCTGGAAGAACAGAGACGACGCAATTCCGGCTGCGTCGGGAATCGATGCTCGCTTGATCGAGGCCGAAGCATTGCTCAACAGCGGCGACTACGCGGGAATGACCGTGATCCTCAATGCACTTCGCGCGGCTCCGCCGTCCATCGGTGCGTTTAAGCCGGCCGCGATGGCGCCGCTCGTGGCTCCGACGGTGAAGGACGACGCGGTTACGCTGTTCTTCCGCGAAAAGGCCTTCTGGACGTTTGGCCGCGGTCAGCGTCTCGGTGATCTGCGTCGTCTCGTGCGGCAGTATGGACGTGCGCAGGATCAGGTCTTTCCGACCGGCCAGCATTACAAGGGCGGAAACTATGGCTCCGACGTGAACTTGCCGGTGCCGGACGCCGAGCGTGTCAACCCACAGTTCAAGGGGTGTCTCGATCGGAATGCGTAACGCCTAACGTGAACCGCGGGCTCGGCGTGTTGTTCCGGGCCGGTGACGAGGGATCTGCTCTCCTGTCGAGTGGTCCCTCGTTTCGCTTGGGACGGTGCTTGCCGCTATGTTGAAGCCTGATGCAGGAGAGTCGTTCGCCGTATCGATTCGATTTTCGGGAGATCACATGTCCTCAATGACGCGCGCCGCCCTTGGCGCCTTGTTCGGAGCGGCTACGCTCGCCGCGCAACAGCCACAGAGTGTGGCGACCAACGCGTCATCACGATCTCGGCCAGCGCTCACCGAGGCCGACTTCGCACGCATCGAGACGCTTGGCGCGTCGGCGCTATCCCCGGACGGCAAGTGGGTCGCGTACGATTTTCGACGAGGCGCGTCGGGCCCTACGGAGCTGCGGTATCGGACCGTCGCCGGCGGCGCCGAGTCGACCGTACCGTTAGGCAACACGCCGCTGTTCAGCGCCAACGGACGGTGGCTGCTGTTCACGATTACACCGGACACGACCGCTGCCCGCGCTGCTTCACGTCGTGGCGGCGCGACCGGTGGGCGCGGTAGCGCGCCGCCGCCGGAGACAACACGCAACAAAGTCGGTATCGTCGACTTGCGGAATGGCACTCGCACGGTACTGGAGGACGTCCAGTCGTTCGCGCTGAGCAAGGACGGCGCCCACGTCGCGCTCCGTCGTTATGTCCCCGCGGATCGGCGTGGCCGGGGTGCCGATCTCGTCGTCCGTGATCTGGAGCAAGGCACTGACGTCACCTTCGGCAACGTCTCCGACTTCGCGTGGAACGAGGATGGAACGCTCCTCGCCATGGCCATAGACGTCGAGGGTAAGACTGGCAATGCCCTCCAGCTGCTCAATGTCGCGACCGGCGCGCTTCGAGCACTCGATACGGGCGATCAGCTGTACACGAGCATCGCCTGGCGCAAGCACGGCGATGACCTGGCGGTGCTGCGCAGTCGCACTGATAGCAGCTTCGCCGATACGAGCGTCGCCGTCATAGCCTGGCGAGGACTTTCGTCTGCGCATCCAACGAAGACGGCTTACGATTTTGGCGGCGACAGTGCTTTCGCGCGCGGCATGCGCGTCGCGCCGTACCGCCCGCCACTGTGGGCCGAGGACGGGAATACGCTGTTCTTTGGCATCGCGCCACGCGAGCCGAAGGAGCAACGGCAGTGGGACGGCGCGCAGCCGGCGCGCGTCGAGATCTGGCACTGGAAGGATCTCCGCGAGTATCACCAGCAGGATCGCCAGGCGGCGCAGGACCGACAGAAGACCCAGCTCGTCGCCTGGCGGCCCGCGGACGGGCGACTCGTCAGGCTCGCCGATGATTCCTCGGATGTCGTGCAGCTCTCGGAGAACGAGCGCGTCGCCCTAACGACGGACGGGCGTCCGTATTTCAGCGAGGTGATCTCAGGCCGGCAGTACCATGACGTCTATCGCGTCGACCTCGCCACCGGTCAGCGCGAACGCATCGTCACGAAGACGGCATTCGGGGTCACGGCAAGTCCGGGTGGACGCTACGTCCTGTACGGCCAGGGCGGTCACTGGTGGACGTACGACCTAACGACCAAAGGGCGCGCGAACCTTACGGCCAAGATTCCCAGCGCCTTCGTGAACATGGAGGACGATCATCCGGTTCACGAGCGGCGGCCGTACGGCGTCGGTGGCTGGACGACAGGGGACCGCTCGGTGATTCTGTATGATCGCTATGATCTGTGGCAGGTGGCGCCCGACGGGTCGAACCCCGTTAGGCTCACGCGCGGCCGCGAGGACTCCACGGTCTATCGCATCGAGTGGCTGGACACCGAGTCACGCACGATCGATCCCGCGAAGCCATTGATGCTCGCCACGACCGGCGATTGGAACAAAAAGAGCGGCTACGCGCGGCTGACGATCGGTCAGCCGGCGCAACGCCTGCTCTGGGTCGACAAGAGCATCAGCCGCCTAACGCAAGCCAAGAATGCCGCCAATGTTTATACGTACGTCGCGCAGAGCGCCAGCGAGTCCCCGAACCTCTTTGTGACATCGGGCCTACTCAGTAACGCGCAGGCGGTCTCGCACACGAATGCATTCCTGGCCGACCATGCGTGGGGGAAGCAGGAGTTGATGTCGTACACGAATTCCCGCGGAGACAAGCTGCAAATGATGCTGACGTATCCGGCGGACTATCAGCCGGGGAAGCAGTATCCGATGGTCGTCTACTACTACGAGAAGCTCTCGCAGGGATTCCATCAATGGGTCGCACCGACGGAGCGCTCGACGTATAACACGAGTGTCTTCAGCCAGAACGGCTATTTCGTTCTACGTCCCGACATCGTCTTCCGCTTTCGCGATCCAGGTTACTCGGGGCTGGATTGTGTTACCGCGGCGGTGAAGGCGGCGCTTGCGACGGGGCTGATCGACCCGAAACGAGTCGGGAACATGGGGCACTCGTGGGGCGGATATCAGTCCGCGTTCTACGCCGTGCACGGCCACGGTATGTTCGCAGCCACCATCGCCGGCGCGCCGCTGACGGACTTGATCAGCATGTACGGCTACACGTCGTTCAACAGCGGACTTCCGGAGACGGGCCACTACGAGACGGGCCAGGAGCGCATGCAGGTGCCGCTCTGGGAGGATCCACAAGCGTACATCCGTAACTCGACGGTGTTCGCCGTCGACTCGCTGCAGACCCCGTTGCTCCTCGAGGAAGGGGACGCCGACGGCAATGTCAACTACTGGCAAGGCATGGAGCTCTACAACTTCGGCCGACGCCTCGGAAAGGAAGTGGTCTTCCTGATCTACAACGATGAGAACCACGGCGTGGCGCGCCCGGAGAGCCAGATCGACTATCACCGGCGGCAGCTCGAGTGGTTTGCGCATTACCTCAAGGGCGAGGCGGCGGCGGATTGGATCGCGCACGGCGAGACGTACCTCGCGCGTCAGAAGATGCTAAAGGCATACAACGCCACAAACGAGGGCAACAGGTCACCGGCGGTGCAGGCGGGTACGGCCGCCGATGCCGCGCCACGTGGTGCGCGGCGGCCCTAAGTGTGCCTGGGTATCCGACTGGGTGTGGCGACACCATTTCAGCGATAGTGGCTCCGGCCTCGACGCGAGCCTTATCATGAAGGCGCATTAGACCCTTCCTCGCGCACCACTGATGGCCGATAGCTCAGAATTCAAGGCCCGCTCGCGCGCCCTCGCGCCGGACTTCGTGCTCGATCGCGAGATCGGTCGTGGTGGTATGGGGATCGTGTACCTCGGGACGGATGTCAAGCTCGACCGACCAGTCGCGATCAAAGTCCTGCCCGAGCTGCTCTCCGACGTGCCCGAAGTGCGAGAGCGATTCCTTCGCGAGGCGCGAACAGCGGCGAAGCTCGCGCACCCGAACATCGTGCCGATTCATCGCGCCGACGAGATGGACGGCGTGGTGTTCATCGTTATGACGTACATCGATGGAACATCCCTGGCGGAACGGCTCGCCGCGCAGACCGTCATCGCTCCGTCGGCCATCGTGCCCATCCTCCGCGACGTGGCCCTCGCGCTGGACTACGCCCACGGCCACGGCGTCGTTCACCGCGACATCAAGCCGGAGAACATCCTCGTCGAAGCATCGAGCGGTCGCGCGTGGGTCACGGACTTCGGCATTGCGCGCCTCGCCGAAGCAAAGCCGCTCACGGCGACCGGCCAGGTACTCGGCACCGTGCATTACATGAGTCCCGAGCAGATCACCGGTGAGCCCGTCGACGGCCGCAGCGACCTGTACTCGTTAGGTGTCGTCGGCTTTCGCGCGCTCACTGGACGACTTCCCTTCGACAATGAAGTGGCGTCGGCGGTGCTTGTCGCACACGTCGTGAAGTCACCGCCGAAGGTTCGCGACGTCGCGCCGCACGTGCCGGCGGCGCTTGCCGACGTGATCGACACCTGTCTGGCCAAGGACCCGGCCGCGCGCTTCGCCTCAGGCAAAATACTGGCGCGACAACTCGACGACGCGCTCGGCGCGGCGGAGGGAGAGGGCAGTCGATCTGCCGATGCCCCGGCCATCATCTCCGGCGGAGCTGGGCTTCACGCCGGCGTTGTCACAGCCCAGCGCTGCCAACCTGCCTCACCCGGCGCGTCGGCCGTCGCCTAACGCGTCGCCAGTACACGCTGTCAGAGATGAGACGCCTCCCGCGTCGCCCTTGGCGGGCGCACCGATGGCAGTCATGTACGAGGTTGAGGTGGCCGGCGAGGTGCCCGATTCGGAGATGTTCGTGCTCGTCGACACCATTCGGCGTCGCCTTGGAGAGGCTGGACAGTTCGGCAGCATTGGACTCAGCGTGTCGTGGAGCTCCAACTCGAAGAACCGCCGTCTGCAGATCTCCATCTTGTCGCGTCACGGGAAGACGACGATTCGTGCGGACGAGCGAATGCCTCCCCTTGCTGGTGCAGTGTTCGGCGGCGTGATGGGCGGCGTGGGAGGGGGATCGGGCGGACTCGCTTTCGCCATCGGCATGGCGGGGTTCCATTCCGTGGCAGCGTCCCTCGGATTGTGGAGCGCGATAATCGGCGGCAGCTACCTGCTGGCGCGAACGATTTACGGCGCGCAGGTGCGTCGGCGCGGGAAGGAGCTGCGCGATCTCGTGGAGGAGTTGGGCGCGCAAGCGCGCGATACGATCGAGGGACGGTGAGCAGCGCACAACAGAATGGCCCGACCGCGAGCACTCGCGGTCGGGCCCTCGACGTACCGTGTCGAAGTCGTTAGGCGACGCGGACAGTCGGCGTGCGTCGCGTACCGATCGGCCGAAGCGGAAGTGCGGCGATGGGCAGGTCGGCATTGGCAAACGCGACGCGGCGAGCGGCGCGGCGACGCAGGCGGAACAACCGGCGTACCGATTCGCTCATCCCGAGCGCGGCGATACCATGTCGAACCGTCTCCTCGGAGTAACTGAGTCGCGCCGCGACCTGCTTCAACGTGAGCGTTCCCGCGAGCCGTACTTCGCGCAGAATCGCCAACACGTCGATGTTGCGTGTCCCGCGATGTCGGGCGAGGCCTGCTTCCATTACGCAGTGGCGGACCCACGTGCGGTTGCTGCCGAGCACGAACGCCACTTCGTCGAGCGTGGCACCGCCCAAGTAGAGCGCGAGGACCCAAGCCTCTTGCTGCTCGCGATTCAGGCGCGACGGCCGCGGAGCACGGGCTCTCGCGGAGGGAGCGTCAGCGCTGGTGACTAGGCGTGCCGTCGTGAGGGTGCGCATCCGGAAACCGGGTTAGAGGGAGCGTGAGGCGTCGCGGCGGCGCGACGATGACTTCTGAAAGGGAGGCCCCTGCGCAAAGGAGACGCCGTGACCGCCAGCGCGGTAACTGTGTCCCTTGCGCCGCTACACGGGCGTCGAACCGGACGCACGTGCCGGGTAGGGCAGGCTGTCCGAGTGCGCATCGCGGCCGCGACACGACGCGCTTGCCTAACGAGGAATCCATCGCGGGCAGCGACGTTGGCGCGCCCAGCAGTGGGCCTCGCCGGACCGAATGAAGCAAGGCCGGGCCGGCCGGGCCATCGTTTTCGCTTGAGCGGTCTCGCCGGCGCGACTAGCTTCTGGCTTCACACGCGTCATCCCGCCCGCCGGCGGCCTGCCGCTCGCAATGCGCTTCGATTCGCCCCCCTCCACGCATGTCCGGATCCGACGTCGACATTCGTCCGCTACAAACGCTCGATGAGCTTCGTGCTTGTGTCACGCTGCAACGCGAGACGTGGGGCGACGAGTTCACCGACGTGGTGCCGGCGAGCATCCTCAAGGTCTCACAGCGTGTGGGTGGTGTGGCCGCTGGCGCGTTCGACGCCGACGGTAAGCTGCTCGGCTTCGTGTATGGCCTCACCGGCGTGGAGGACGGACGCATCGTACACTGGTCCGACATGCTCGCCGTGCGGCCCGAGGCAAGAAATCTCGGTTTGGGAAGACGCCTGAAGGACTTTCAGCGCCACGCCGTGCAGCAGGTCGGTGGCGTCGTGATCTACTGGACGTACGATCCGCTCGTGGCGCGGAACGCGCATCTCAACATCAATGTGTTCGGCGCACACATCGCCGAGTACGTCGAAGACATGTACGGAGAGACGGAGAGCCCGCTGCATCGAGGGATTGGCACTGACCGGTTCATTGTCGCCTGGCCCGTAGCGGATGCGGAGGTCGAAAAGGGATTGACGGCGACGCACGCGGCGGGTGTGAATCGGACGCTTCTGCAGTCGCCGATTCTCAATAGCCCCAACGACAGGCGCAACGCCGCCGTGGTGATCGGCGATCAGGCGCGGGTCGAGGTGCCCACCGACATCAACGCCTTGCAGCAGACGGATCGAAAGCAGGCCATCGCGTGGCGTCAGTCGACGCGCGCTGCGTTCCGGAACGCGATGTCAGCGGGCCTCGCCGTACGGGGCTTCGTGATCGACGATTGCGCGCAACGCGGCTATTATCTGCTGAGTAAGTCCGAATAACCGAGCACAACGACCAATCACCAGCGACCATGCTGCGCCTCGATCGCATCGTACTCCGCGAGATTCGCCTCGCGCTAAAGGAGCCATTCCGGATCTCGTCAGGCGTGGTCACGGAACGTCGCGTCTTTCTCCTCGAGCTCTTCGACGCGGACGGTGCGTCGACGTGGTCGGAATGCGTCGCCGGCGAGCAGCCGAACTACAGTCCGGAGACGATCGACACCGCGTGGTTCGCGATCCGCGAGTGGCTCGCGACGCGATTGCTCGGGCGCAGCTTCGATGGACCCGAGGTGATCTCCGGCGTGCTCGATCAGAACGTGCGTGGCCACAACATGGCGAAGGCGGCGCTCGAGATGGGCATGTGGGCGCTCGCCGCGACAAAGGAGCGTGTCTCCTTATCGAATAGACTTGGCGGCACGCGCGAACGCATTGCGACCGGCATCTCACTGGGAATACAGCAGACTCCCGATGCGCTGGTGCAGCGCGCGCAAGCGGCGTTCGCGCAGGGTTATCGCAAGATCAAGCTCAAGATCCAGCCCGGGCAGGACGTCGAGTATGTGGGCGCCGTGCGGACTGCTCTCGGACGCGATGTCCATCTCATGGCCGACGCGAACTCCGCCTACCGGTTAGGCGACGCC
>QHUV01000144.1 GCA_003222065.1 Gemmatimonadota bacterium
AAAAGCCCAGCCGAATGCACGCCACGGCCAGAACGACGGCGAAGAGGAGGAACAGCCACAGACGTCGGGGCATTTGCGACAAAGGTACACGTCGCACGTCCGCCGTGTTACGCGGTTACGTCGAAGACCCCAGTGAGCACGTGACCCGAGCGCCGGACCTGAACCCAAATTCGATACGGACCCGAGCGAGGAAAGACGTACGGAAACGCGAACTCGCCGGCGATTGGCATTTCGTGCGTCCTAGCGGCGTCGGAGACGAGTCGCATTCGACCCCCAGTAGTGGTATCGCCGCGATCACGCATCGCGAACATTTGCTGAGCCGCGAGCGAAATCGTGCCGGCGGGATGAAGATGAATGAACACTGATCCATCGGTGCGCACGATGACGGCGTGCGCGCTCATGCCGAGATAGGGCTGCAGCGTCGCGAGGGCGCCGATCGAATCCCTCACGCGGAAACGCAGCGTCGTTTCCTGGCCGGCGCCAATGCTGGTCGAGTCGGCGAGCCACTCCATCGTCGATCCGTCGCGGAGTGTGTCGACCGTTGTCGCGCGGTCGCGGCGTTGGACGCCGGGCCCGTTGATCCACCCGTCGTCGGCGTCGGCTGGTTTGCCGGCCTCCGCAAGCGCCGAATCGTCCCGCGTTAGGTCGACGGACCCGGTAAGGGTTCGCGTTTGACCCGTCTCGAAAGTGATGTCGCCGAAGAGCTGGTACCGGCCCGGTGGTAACGGTGGGATCGCCGTCGAAAAAGTTGTCTTGCCGTCGAATATCGGATGCAGGTGCGCGAAGGCGGTCGAGTGCGCGCTGTCGACGACGAACAGGTGCATCAGCTTTCCGTGCTCGGGCACGAGGGGGTCGAGCGGGAATACCCGGAGAATGCTATCGACGATCTCGAAGCGCAGTTCCGCTCTCGCGCGCTCATGAGAAATCGAGGCCCGCGTCGCCAGCGGGCGATACAGACGCGACTGATACAGCGTATCGACATTCTTCCACCACTTCGCGCCGCCGAGCAGCAGCAGCGCGAGGACAGGCGCTGCCACGGCGGCGGCCACGCGGGCGCGTTGCCGGCGTCGGCGGTCCACGGCAACGCCGGGTTCGACGAGACTCTCTCCAGCAGCAGCGTACGCGATGGTGACGAGCCCCGCGACGAGCAGAATGCCTAACGCCACAAGCAACACGCCGAGCCCGCTCGTCATTCCTAGCCGACCCGTCGCGACGGACATCACCGGCACGATCACCGTCGCGCTCCCCGCCGACCCTTCGACGGTGACGTAGACGCTGTATGCGCCGCGCGCCATGAGCCACAGCTGGCCCGTGTACGTGTCTGCCGTGCCGGCGACTGGTTTTGCGCGATCCGGCGAGGGCGAGCCACGGACACCGGCCCGCCAGAACACGGGTCGAATGAGCACCTGGGTCGCGCCGCCGTGCACGACGCGCACGACCACTTCCGCGAGACCTGGCACAACCATCGGCGGGCGAACGATGACGCGCACGTCGTATGGCCCTGCTTTTCCGTCGAAGATCACGTCCGGACTTCCCACGTGCGCCGCAGACGCGGCCGGCGCCAGCGCAAGCATCACCAGGGCTGCGGGCGATCGACGCAGCAGCCGGCGAATCATCGGCGAACCTTGGTCATCCACGTGCCCAGCTTCAACCCGACGTAACTCGAGACCGTCGCCATGACGAGCGCAATCAGGAGTCGCGGCGCCACTGGCTCGGCCCATTGCCCCCAATCGGCAAAGTGGAAAGTTCGCGCGACGAACTGGTTGCTCATGAAGTACACGTAATTGTCGCCATTGAAGAACCAGTTGCGCGAGTGCGGCGTGATAAGAAAACTTGCAAACGGCCATTCGACGGCGAGAAACGCGGCGACGAAGGCAATGCCAAGAAGAGGCGCGAGCGTCAGATCGCGGGCGCGGCCCTCGAGGCGTTGTCTGATGAAATCCAATGCAATCGCCGGCACGACGAGCAGCGCCGGGAAATCCATCGTCACCATGTGGCCGATGTGCTGATAAATCGGTCCGAGCTTCGGCTCAGCTGGAAAGAGCTGCAGGACCCACATGAGCGAGAGTGTCAGAGCCATGTAGACGGCGGCCGCTTTCGTCGCCGGCCAGCGCAGCGTATTGGCTCGAGCTGTCGTCAGGAGCACGAGCGGATAGTAGGTTGCCGCGACGCGGTAATAGAGACCGCCATGCATGAACTCCTTGTAACTGTACTCGGACAACATCACCCAAACATTCATCAGCCAGAACGCGGCGGCGATGGTGAAGAGCGCCGCAAACCGCTCCTGCTCGCGGCCGGTCGTCTGATTTTGCCTCGCGAGCGTCAACAACAGAGCGCCGAGGGTGATGGCGACAATCCCCAGAGCGAGCACCATGTGCGGCGGACTGATGATCTGCACGTCGAGGCCATACGCGTTGTGCCACCAATTGTCGAGCGGCGCGGAGGTCAACATCGCCCCACAGCCCCAGATGCAGACCCATGCGCCTAACGGGGCCCGGAAGCCCCAGAATCCGACGCTGGCAGCGCGCTGCTCGGCAGTACCGGCGAAGGTCGTGCGTAATGCGACGTATCCCGACGTCACGCCGGCGATCAAGCCGCCCGCTTGGATCAACAGATGCGCGGGCGTCCAGAACGTGTCGCGACCGATGGTCATATGCCACGAAATGTCCCAATACACGCCGACCATTACGCACGCCGCCGCGAACACGACCGACCGCGCGTGCCACGCGTCCGCGACGCTGGCTGTTGAGAGCTCACTAATGGCCGTCGCGTTGGGAAAACGATCGATGGCGATGGTCATGTCGTAATTAGAACAGGGTGAGCTGCTCGCCGAGGCGCGCCGGATCGATGGGCGTTTGCCGCAGCAGCAACTGAAGCTGGCGCGCCGACTCCGGCGAGTGGCCGGCGAAGTGGTTGTTCACGTATCCGAATACTGAACACCCCTTTACCGCGAGTGGCCACAATACGCCGGCCCACAACTCGAGCTCGTTGGCGCGGTCTACTTGAATGCGCGAATAGTCGATGATGGCGCGGTCTGGGCCCATCCATCGCACGTAAACGAAATCCGCGGTCGGCTGCGCGGCAAGCTGCATCATTTGCTTGCGCGGAATCCATCGCGCGTCCGTGAGCGTGAGCGCGACACCGTGCTCGGCGAGCAGCGCCAGGACGCCCTCGTGGATCCATCCGCGCTGTCGGAATTCGATGGCGAACCGCAAGTCGCGCGGAAGCGTCGGTAGGAATTGCGCGAGGGCGGGCAACTCACTTGGCGCGAAGTCGGGGCCGAGCTGAATGAGAATCGGCCCGAGCTTATCCTCCAACTCTCGCGCGCGATCGAAGAACTCGCTCGCGATGTCGCCAACGTCGCGCAGGCGCCGCTCATGCGTGATCTCCTGCGGCATCTTGAGCGCGAACGAGAATCCAGCGGGAGTACGATCTGCCCAGCCTCGCACCGTCTTCGCCGGCGGCACCGCGTAGAAGGTCGAGTCGACTTCCACTGTGTCGAACGCACGCGAGTAGATGGAGAGGAAATCCGCCGGACGGGTGCCGATAGGGTAGAACGGCCCAACCCAGGCGTCGTAGTTCCAGCCCTGCGTACCGATACGAATGCTGGCTCGTCCCCGCCCGTTCTCCGTCCGATCGACCATGACGACACAATCGGCAGCGCCTCGCCAGGCGTGTCAAGCCGGTCCCGATCTTGCGCCATCGCCAGCACCACGAGTTGCCAAGGGATTTTGCATGACACAGCGAGAGGAGAATGTCGCGCAGCGGGGCTCGACGGACGGACGCATCGAGCGCGCGAAAGACGCGGCGTTGGGTCCGCATCGGGGCGATCCGAGCCTCGGTGACGAGATCGGAGAGGCGACAGGAGGAATCGCGGGAGTGTTGCTCGGCGCGGGGATCGGCTCGTCCGCTGGTCCAGTCGGCACGCTCCTCGGCGGAGTTGCCGGCGCCATCGGCGGCTGGTGGACCGGACGCGCGATCGCCGAAGCTGCTGAGAAGCTGAGCGCGGAGGACGACCAGGACTTCCGAGCGCATTACGAGTCATCGACTGAGCGGATATCCGACCACAGCTATGATGACATTCGCGGCGCGTACTTCCTTGGTCACATTGCAAGCAACAACCCGAACTTCGTCGATCGTGAATTCACGGAGATCGAGCCCGAGCTGGCGCGTGGTTGGCGTGATTGCACGGACCCGCCCTGCGACTGGGAACAAGCGCGTGCTTTCGTCGGCGAAGGTTATCGGCGCGGCGCACAACGGCGGCAGCGTACCGATCGTCGCACGGTCGAGCGCGTGGAGGAGTTCGAACGACGCCTCGACGAGCGTCGAATGGAGGAGCACGGCGAAGTGCTTTAGCGTTGTCCGAGATCATTCCCTGTACGTCTCGAAAAACCCGTAGCCCTCGGCGCGGATTGACCGACCACTGATCCGCCCCTCGAGCCGCGCTTTGCCCTTCATCTGCACGAAGTACGGTCGGGCGATCCGGCGCGCATTCATGTAGTCGCCGCGCTCGATCAGCGGGCGACGCGTGTCCGTCACCGATGCATCCTCCACGTTCACCGTGATGTGAAGCGTATCGTCACCGCGCGCATCGAACAGCTCGGCGCGGCGCGGGACACGTATGCCGGAAACGCCGGTGCCGGCGTCGTCAGTATAGACGATCGTGCGCGGCCGAAACACGCGCAGAAATCCGAGCGAATCGACGACGTAGACGAAGAGCGGCTGCGACGCCGCGATGCTGTCGGGGGGCTCGACACGACCATACAGAATCGCGAACGGTCCGGCGCGCGCCGCTCCCCACTCCCAGCTCACGCCGCGCCACACGCCCCAATTGTGATCGTGGTACGCCTGGACGCCGCGCAGCTGCTCGCAGCCTAACGACCGGCCTTCTTCGCCCACGCAAAGGCGCCCGTCCGCGTCGGCACGCAACGCCGGAACCACGTAGCCCGATACCACTTCACCACTCGAGAGCGCGGCACCGGGAAAATACGCACCCGGGCTCGGACTGACGGCCAGATCGATCTCGACGACGCCGGCTCCGTGCTCTTCGCGCGCGCGCGCGTGGACCGCGTAGCGACCATCTGGCAGCACGCGCACCGTCGATTGGCCAATCGTTACGTCGGCGTGCGTCGTCGAGAACTGGACGTCGTTCGAGGGCGCGGCAGCGACGAATCGCCGCGAGCGTCCACCCTGCTCGTGCAGCGTCACCAGTACCTGTCCACCCCATCGGCCCCGCGGGACGAGGCCACCGACGATGAACGACACATACGCCCAGCGCTTATGGTCGGCGGAGAACACGTTGAAGTAATGCCATTCCCCCCATGTCGAATCGTTGAGCGCGCTCGACGGGGGTAGATGGAATCGATCGATGTCATGCCGTAATTCGGCGGGCGTTGGATCGCGCCAGCGACGATCGAGATCGTCGTCCTCCCATCTCCCGCTCGCGAGCTCGGCGTTGCCGGCGACGGCGCGACTGAGAGAAGGAATCTCACCCGTGGCTTCGACAGCGATTTCTCGCCCGTTAGGCAGCCGCAGATAGAGAAGTTTGGAATCGATCTGCGGCGCCGCGGCAGTGATCGACGACGAGAGACGGGGCGCCGCCAGCAACTGACGGTAGATGAATCTCGCGTGGTCGATGGAGAAGAACATGCCGCCCAGGCCGCCCGTCTTAAGTACCTCGACGTCGATTCCCTCTGGGAGCACCGTTACCTGTCCGCCGCCGACCAGGCGCTCCTGTCGCGCCTGCGCGAGCAGCGCCTCCCCGATCGATAGTAAGACGATCATGACGGCCACGCCGAGGCTGTAGCCGAGGAGCAAAAACAACGACCGCCACGGTCGCAGCACGAAGTTGCGGAGTGCGATCAGCGTTATCATCGAAGCTGCTCGTCGACAATCAGTCCATCGCGCATGTGCACCACGCGTCGCGCCGCCAGCGCGAGAACTTCGTCGTGAGTGACGACAACCAGCGTCGTGCCATCGCGGTTCAATCGATCGAAGAGCGCGATCACATCGGCTCCAGTGGTGGCATCGAGCTCGCCCGTTGGCTCGTCCGCGAGGAGGAGGGCCGGCCTGTTCGCCAGAGCGCGCGCAATGGCGACGCGTTGCTGCTCGCCGCCCGACAGCTCGGTCGGACGATGACCGCTTCGCCCGCGCAAGTCGACGTAGTCCAGCAACTCGGTCGCCCGCCGACGCCGCTCTTCCCTTCGCATCCCTGCTTCCGCCATCGGTAACTCAACGT
>QHUV01000145.1 GCA_003222065.1 Gemmatimonadota bacterium
CGCGAGCTATTCGAAGGGAGGGCCGTTTTCCGGCGGTCACTCGTCGGGACACGTCAATGTCGAAGGCTTTCTCGCTCAGGCCGACTCGGAAGGAGAGGTCTACTACGACCACGTCGGACCGGACTACTTCCACGCCATCGGCGCGCGCGTGCTGCGCGGCCGCGACTTCGCGAGCGACGACATGCACGCCGGCAACGTCGGCGCCATCAACGCGACCATGGCAAAGTACTACTTTCGCGACCGCGATCCGATCGGACGCTCGGTGACGCTCGACGATCAGACATTCACCATTGTTGGGGTGGTGCGAGACGTGGAGTACAGCGACGTGCGTGCGCGGCCGGTGCGTCGTGTCTATCTGCCGGACGTCGATACGAGCGCACACCCGAAGAGCTTCGAGCTGCAGGTCCACGTGCGCGGCGATCCGGCACGCTTCGTCGAGCCGATTCGTCAGGTGCTCCTCGCCGCCGATCGCAACGTTCCGATCGAAGTGACGCCGCTCGCCGACCGCGTGCGACGTTCGGTCTCGCAAGACGCGCTGCTGACGCAGGTGACGGCATTCTTCGGTCTGATCGCGCTCGTGCTCGCGGCGCTCGGGCTGTATGGCATTACCTCCTATGCGACGTCGCAGCGCACGGGCGAGTTTGGCCTCCGCGCCGCGTTAGGCGCGGAGCCGTGGCGCGTGGCGGGTATGGTGTTGCGCGACGCCGTGGTTGTCGCGGTGAGCGGCGTGATCGTCGGCGTGCCGATCGGGCTCGTAGCGACGCGCTGGCTTCGCGGCGCCCTGTTCGGCGTGAGTCCAGCCGATCCGGCGTCATTGAGTGTGTCGGTAGCGACGCTCGTCGTCGCCGCCATCGTCGCGAGCTATCTGCCGGCGTGGCGGGCGTCGAAGGTCTCGCCGCTCGAGGCGCTCAGAGCGGAGAACTGAGCGCTGCCAATCACCGCTGATCGACGCGCGTCGCGTTCATCGTCGCGCCCTCTTGAGCCAGCGTGAACTTCGTCGCGTGCTCTGCCGAGAGTGTAAACGTAAAGCGGACAGTCGGGTCGAAGTCCGCACCAAAGACTTCGTGCCCGTACGCAATGAGCACGGTCGGGCCCTGGCCCGTCGCCTGGGCGGCGAGATGGTCGCCATCCACCCAGATCTTCATTTGCAGCGTCGACCCGTTAGGCAATTGGATCGCGTACTGGCCGCTGTAGCGCGCCAGCTCGGCCGCGCTCAGCGCCACGCGCTGTGGCGGCTTGTCCAGCGGGATGCCGAGGGCGACCCGAGCGATGCTGTTCAACAACCGCTCGGGATGCGCACTCTCCGCGTTAGGCAGGATCGTCACGGAAAGCGAGTCGTCGGGGAACCACGCATTGATCGTCGAGAATCCGGGGATGCCGCCGCCATGCTCGATGAGACGGTGACTGGCCAAGCTGTCGGCGACGAGGCCGAAACCATAATGCTTCGGCGCGGCGGCGCCCGATGGCGTCGTCATCTCCCGATATGACGCCGCGCTCACCACGCGTCCGCCGGCCAGCATCTGGTTCCAGTGGGCGAGATCGAGCGCCGTGGAGCAGAGTGCGCCCGCGCTGAAGGGTTGGCTCATGTCAATGAAGGCGGCGTTGCGCCAGCCACTGCCGTCCTTTGCGTAGCCCTGTGCCCGATGCGGAATGATACGGGCATTGTCACAGTACGTCGTCTGTGTGAGGCCGAGGGGCTTGAAGAGGCGCTCGTCGAGATACTGCGCGTACGGCTTGCCGGTGACTTTCTCCAGCAGCATCCCGAGGATGACGTAGCCCGTATTGTTGTAGCGCCAATTGGTGCCGGGCGGGAAGTTGAATGGATCGGTCGTGGTGAACGCCACCAATGTGTCGGGCGTCATCGGCTCGCCGATTCGTTTCAGCCAGCGAGGGCCGACATCGGTGTAGCTCGGAATGCCCGATGTATGGTTGAGGAGCTGCCTAACGGTCACAAGGTGCAGGCGCGCCGGCAGCGACGGGACGTACGCGCCGATCGACTCATCGAGCTCCACCTGACCGCTCTCCACGAGCTGCATGACGGACGCCGACGTGAACTGCTTCGTGATCGAGCCGATGCGATACATCGTGCGCGGTGTGGCTGGCACGCCGTTCTCCAAATCAGCGAGGCCGTATCCCGCGCTGACGAGCGTGTCGCGCCCACGGATGACGACGACTGACACCCCCGGCGCCTCGCCGGCGGCGAGGAAGGCCTTGGCGAGGGAATCGACGGTGCGGCGCACGACGGCGACCCTCGGCCGATGCGCCGACGCGGCTGGCTGCTGCGCGTGGAGCGCCGGCCACGAGACGCACACGGCGAGGGCGCACTGAATGATTCTTGGCATTTGTGGCTGAGCAAGGCGGAGAGGTGGGAAGGATAGAGGAAGGTAATATTCAGCCATGTTGCTGTCACTTGAAACGCCACGCTGATGGGAAAGCAGGAATCAGGAGAGGTTCTCTCGATCGAGGGCCGCGACGTCCGTGTCACCCATCCTGACAAGCCGTATTTCTCGCGCGCCGTTAGGCTGTCGAAGCTCGACCTGGTACGCTATTACCTTGCAGTCTCCCCCGGCGCGTTAGGCGGCATCCGCGATCGGCCGATCGTGCTGAAGCGGTTTGTGCACGGCGCCGAGGGCGAGCCCTTTTACCAGAAGCGCGCGCCCGACAGCCGGCCGGCGTGGCTGCGCACCGTAACGCTCTCGTTTCCCTCCGGCCGCACCGCCGAAGAGGTGGTCGTGGATGACGCTGCGGGACTGGCGTGGATCGTCAACCTCGGCTGCATCGAGCTGCATCCGCACGCGGTGCGGACCGCCGATCTCGATCATCCCGACGAGTTGCGCATTGATCTCGACCCTGGGCCTGGCGTGTCATGGGAGGACCTCCGTCGCGTGGCGACGGAGGCGAAGGCACTGCTCGACGAGCTTGGTCTGCGCGGTTGGCCGAAGACGAGTGGCTCGCGCGGCATGCATGTGAATGTTCGCATCCATCCGCGGTGGAGCTTCAGCGAGGTGCGTCGCGCGGCGCTGGCGTTCTCCCGCGAGATCGAGCGCCGCGCACCCACGCTGGCGACGTCCAAGTGGTGGAAGGAGGAGCGGCGCGGCGTCTTCCTCGACTACAACCAGAATGCGAAGGACCGCACCACCTGTTCGGCGTACTCGGTGCGTCCGCTGCCGGATGCGCGCGTCTCCGCACCACTGCACTGGGAGGAAATCCCCAACTGCGACCCGGCGGACTTCACGGTGGCGACGATGCCGGCGCGACTTGCGTCGTTAGGTGATCCCCACGCGACGATGGACGACACACCTGGCTCGCTCGACGCCCTGCTCGAGCTGGCGGCGCGCGACGAAGCCGCAGGCCTGGGCGACGCGCCGTGGCCGCCGCATTTTCGCAAGATGGAAGGGGAGGCGCCGCGCGTCGCGCCATCGCGCGCAAAGAGCAAGGCCAAGGTGCCGCGCACAAAAATGCCCCTCATCGTGATCGCGAACTCGCCGGATAAGGAGGCAGCGCTGGCTGGGCTGGAGCGGTGGAAGGCGAAACACCTCGATGCGGCCGCGCATCTTGCTGTCGACGATGTGCTTGTCGACTCGATGCGTGGCCAGTCGTCGACATGGACGCGCATTCGCGTCAACCTCCGTCATGTGCCGGACGAGCTTCGGCCGGCGCAGGAAAAGCCTGACCCCGATGATGATCCGACGCGCGAATGGCGCGAGAGGTGGGGGCGAGGGAAGAGAAAGCCCTCCGACGACGCGACCTAACGAGTCGCGAAGATCTGTGCCAGCTCGTGAGGTGGCACGACCTCGAGTTGCGCATACGTGCAGTCACGCGGACGCTTGTCGCTACGCCAGCGGCGGAACTGCGCCGTGTGCCGAAAGCGGCTTCCTTGCATGTGGTCGTACGCCACCTGGGCGACGAGCTCGGGCCGAAGCGGCTCCCAAGACAGGTCCTTGCCCTGGCTCCAGCGGCTCTGCATCCCCGGACGCCGGTGCGCCTCCGCCTCGTTAGGCTGCGCTTCCGCCCACGCGCGCCAGGGATGCCCGTCGAGCGCGTGCTCGCGGTACGGGGCAAGGAAATCCACGAGCTCGCGGCGCTTGGCCGCGGTAAAGCTCGCGCAGACGCCGACGTGCTCGAGGTTCGCCGCGTCGTCAAAGAGGCCGAGGAGGAGCGAGCCGATCGCGGTACCGTGCGCGTTCTTGTGCCAGCGAAAGCCGGCGACGACGCAGTCGCACTCGCGCTCGTGCTTCACCTTGAGCATCACGCGCTTGTTCGGCTGATAGATACCCGTCTCCGGCTTGGCCATCACGCCGTCCAATCCTGCCCCCTCGAAGCGGCGGAACCAGTCAGCCGCCGTGTGTCGATCGCGCGTCGCCGGCGTGAGGTGGAGCGGTGCTGCCGAGCCCGCGAGCATGGACTCGAGCGTGGCGCGTCGCGTCGCGAAGGGCGTCGTGCGCAGGTCACGATCGCCCTCACAGAGCACGTCGAAGAACACGACCGATGCCGGCGTTTGGCCGGCGAGGGTCTTCACGCGCGAGGCCGCCGGATGCAGCCGGAGCTGCAGCGCCTCGAAGTCGAGCGCATTGCCTAACGCGATGACGATCTCGCCGTCGAGGACACAGCGCTCGGGAAGTTGCGTCTTGAGCGGCTCCGTGAGCTCGGGGAAGTATCGATCGAGCGGCTTCTCGTCGCGGCTCTGGATGAGTAGCTCGTCGCCGTCGCGAAAGATGAGTGTGCGAAAGCCGTCCCATTTTGGCTCGAAGATCCAGCCGTCTCCGGCGGGAAGCTCGTCGACGCGATTGGCGAGCATGGGGAGGATCGGCGGATTGACCGTGAGATGCATATCAGATGGTAAGGTGCCGTGGGCGAGTCATCCAGATGGCACAGAAAGAGAGAGCCGCGCCTTTGCGCGGCTCTCTGAGTGTATGTCATGCGACGCCGATCTTGGCTACGGCACCGGCACCGGCGCTTTCCGCTGGTACACCGGGGGCTTCGGCTGCTGCGCCTTCTTCGGCGGATTCTTTTGCAAGTCGTCCATCACGACTTGCACCGCTCGCTCGAGCTGCGGATCACGCCCGGCGCGCCATGACACCGGATCGATCTCCACCTCGATGTCGGGCGCAACACCGTGATTCTCGATCTCCCAATCGCCGTTAGGCGTGAACAGTGCCCAGCGCGGTGCCGTCACAGTCATGCCGTCGGCAAGCTGCGGGTACCCGCCGATGCCAACGAGGCCGCCCCACGTCCGCGTGCCGACGAGCGTGCCGAGCTTGAAGTGATGGAACATCCATGGCAACGCGTCGCCGCCGGATCCCGCCGACTCGTTGACGATCATCGCCTTCGGACCGTAGATCGACCGCGGGTACATGTCGAGCGCGCCGTCGCGCGTGACGCCATAAAACATCGGCTGCTGCTGCATCGCCTCGATCATATAATCGGCGATCGCGCCGCCGCCATTCATGCGCTCGTCGAGGACGGCGCCGTCTTTGTCCGTCTGCGAGAAGTAGTAGCGGTTGAAGCTCGTGTACCCCGCACCCGCCGTGTTAGGCAGGTAGACATAGGCGACGCGGCCGTTCGTCATCTGATCGACCTTGCGGCGATTCTCGTCGATCCACGCCAGCTTTCTCAGCTCCTGCTCGCTACCGATCGGCACGACCGTAACGTCGCGCAGCTCCAGGCATACATCGACCCGCGCGAGGAGTGGCGGCAGATGTATCACGATGCATGGCGGATCGAGCGCGATTTCTTCTACGATCCGAATTTTCACGGTCTCGATTGGGCCGCGACGGGAAGACGCTTCGAGCCATACCTCGCTGGCCTCGCATCGCGCGACGATCTCGTCCATCTGTTCGAGGAGATGTTCGGCGACATCACCGTCGGGCACCTGTACATCTATGGAGGCGGAGACAATGCGCCGCCGACAACTCATGGCGGCTTGCTCGGCGCCGATTACACGACGGATCGCGGCCGTTATCGCGTGGCGCGTGTGTATCGCGGCGAGAATTGGAATCCGCAGCTTCGCGCCCCACTCACGGAGCCAGGCGTGAACGTGAAGGCGGGCGTTTATCTCCTCGCCGTGAATGGGCGCGAGCTGCGCG
>QHUV01000146.1 GCA_003222065.1 Gemmatimonadota bacterium
GAAGATCTTCAGCGTGTCGATGTGGATCTACGTCAGCCTGTTCTTCGTCGAGTCGTTCACGCTCTACATCTATTATTACGGTTGGGACCGGATGAAGGTCGGCCAGGGCAAATGGCTCCACTGGACGCTCGGTGTCCTGCTCAATGTCTGGGGCACGACGGTCATGCTCATCGCCAACGGTTGGCTGACCTACATGATGTCGCCGCCAAAGGGCGTCACCGCCGAGGGACTGCCGCCTGGCGTGACGATGTGGAACGCGATCGCCAACGCGACCTGGATTCCGATCAATATTCACCGGCTGATCGCCAATGCGGTGTTTGGCGGCTCCATAGTCGCCGCGTACTCAGGCTACCGATTTCTTGCCGCGCGCACTCCCGAAGAGCGTGCGCACTATGACTGGATGGGCTACGTCGGCAATTTCATAGCGATTTCTACGTTCATCGTTCTTCCCTTTGCCGGCTACTGGTTAGGCAGGGAGATTTACCAGTACAACCAACAGATGGGCATAACGATGATGGGCGGCTTCATGAGCTGGCTCTGGATCGTGCAGGCAGTGCTCATCGGCGTGTTGTTCCTCTGCGCCAATTATTATCTGTGGATCGGCATGGGCCGAATCCCCGGCGCCGAGCGCTTCGTGCCGTACACGAAGTGGATGCTCCTGTTGCTCATCGTCTGCTGGATCGCGTGGTCGACGCCGCACACGATGATCGCCACGCGCGAGGAGCTGGCGTCGATGGGTGGCGCGCATCATCCCTTCTTGAACGTCCTGGGCGTCATGAGCGCGAAGAACACGGCCGTCAATCTGATGATCCTGACGACCTTCCTGTCGTTCTTGATCTATCGGCGTGCGAACAAGAACTCGGTAGTACCTTGGGCGCGAACGGGCACGATGATTCAGGCAGCGATGTTCCTCATCGCCGCCGCCGTCGTGCTCTTCTATGGAGTGTATGGCTACTTCGTCGAAGCCATCGTGCGGATCGGCTTCAGCGTCTACCAGGTGGCCGCGGTGCTGGCGTGCATTCTCGGCGTCACGATCATCGACATCTTCATTGGACGTGGGGCGACGTCCCGCGGCGAGATTCGATGGGGACAGATGCCCGACCGCTCGCAGTACGCGCTCTTCGTTCTGGCAGTGACGTTCACGTGGCTGATGGGCTTGATGGGTTTCGCGCGAAGCGGAATCCGTCAACACTGGCACGTGTGGGAAGTCATGCGCGACACGAGCCCCCAGGCGTTCACGCCCGCGTTAGGCTATGCGGCCAACATGATCAGCCTTTGCGTCCTGATCTTCCTGTCTCTCGTCGCCTTCATCTTCTGGCTCGGCGGGCTCGCTGAGCGAGCCGCGCACGGGGGGCATGTTGACGAGTTGCGCGGCGTCCCGCTTCCCCACGGTGCGCCTGTGCATGGCGCCCGCGCGCCGGTTTCGGGAGACTAGTGCCATGTGGAGAACGAATCTCAAGATTCTCGTGCTGGCGCTCGTGGTGATCGGATTCTACACGACAGTCGCGCACGTGATTCCACAGCTGCAATCCGAGGTGCCGGAGGCGCTGGCGCTCGGGACCGGCGCCACACCGGAGGCGCTCGTCGCCGCTGGCGAGAAGATCTATAACGGGTCAGGCGGCTGCACCGCCTGCCATGGCTTGGGAACACGGGCGCCGAATCTCATTACCGACTATAAGGGTCAGGGCGCCGTCGGCGCGCGCTGCGGCACGCGCAAGCCGAACATGAACTGCAAGGCTTATCTCTACGAGTCGCTGACTCAGCCGCAAGCATACATCGTTGCCGGCTTCGATCCGATCATGCCCGACATGCGGAAGCAGCTCTCGGACGACCAGATCTGGGCAACGGTCGCGTTCCTCGAGTCGCAGGGCGGCGAGGTCGACGTCACGGCCGACGACATCAGTAGAACCGCGCCGCCAAAAACGGGCGGCGCGACCTCGCCGGCACCCGCTGGCCCGGCGATGAGCGCGACGCTCGATCCGGTTGTCTTGTATTCCGAGAAGGGGTGCATCGGCTGCCACCAGCTCAACGGGAAGGGTGGCGCGATCGGTCCGTCGTGGGATCACGTCGGGAGCCGCCGCAGCGCGGCGTCGATCCGTAAGAAGATTCTCATGCCGAACAGCGACACGACGAAGGGTTACGAGAAGTTTGCGGGAACGATGCCCGGGACGTTCGGGCAGATGCTCAGCGCGGCCCAGTTGGAGGCGTTGGTCACCTTCCTCGCGAACAAGAAATGACGCGCCTACGGCAGATACTCCGCCATCCGTTCTGGCAAGCGGTGTTGCTACTGCTCGTCTCGTATTTGGCATTCACCATCGGGGTGCGGTATGTGCCGCCCCTGTTCGGCGTCAGCAGCGCGCCCGTCCCGGGCAGCGTCGTGCTTCAGTACATGTTCATCGCCATCATCGGCATTTTGATCTTCGTGAGCAGCGACGAGTCGCGATGGCGCACGTTCAAGGAGCCGTTGCACGCGACGCTTGTCGACTCCGACAAGCGCTGGCTACGCCTTGCGCTCCTTGTCGCCGTGCCAGCGCTGCTCGGTTTCGCGACTTATCAACGAGCGCGGCCGCGCGTCGACGCGCCGATCGAGCTCCGCTCGATCCATCCCGCGCCGCCGGGCCAGATCACGTTCCGCGGCAAGACGCTCCAGTTGTCGGGCCTGGAGAATCCGCTCCGCAAGACCGGCTCGATGGCGGATCATCTGCGCGAGGGGCGACGCGTCTACTATCAGAACTGCATCGCCTGTCACGGCGATCATCTCGACGGGCAGGGGCATTTTGCTCATGGCTTCAGCCCGGCGCCGGCGAATTTCTCCGACAACGGCACGATCGCGCAGCTCACGGAGAGCTACGTGTTCTGGCGCATCGCCAAGGGCGGGCCAGGCCTGCCGCGAGAGGGCACTCCGTGGAATTCGGCGATGCCCGTGTGGGAGAACTATCTCACCGAGGACGAGATCTGGTCGGTGGTGATCTTCCTGTACGGACAGACGGGTTGGCAGCCGCGCCGCTGGGAGGCGTCGCCGGAAGAGCAGAAGAATCCGCCCGGTACCAAGCAGCCGACGACGAGCACCGGAGGGCCCAAATGAGATCTCTCCGGCACTCAACAGCGTCAACGCGGCACGTACACCTACTTGTCATCCCGAGGAGCCCTTCGCCTTGGCTCAGGGCAGGCTCCGCGACGAGGGATCTGCACTTACTCGCAAGACGGCGTGACGTGCAGATCCCTCGCTACGCTCGGGATGACATGGAGAGTCCGCGTTCGTCCGTGTTCGGTCCGCGTTCGTCCGTGCTCACGCTGTTGGTGCTGACAGTACTAATCTCCGCCACGCTGCGCGCCCAGGACGGCAAAGTCGTCTACGACAAATGGTGCGCCGGTTGTCACGGTGACACGGGCGCCGGCGACGGGTTCGGCGCGAAGACGATGCTCCCGCACCCGCGCGACTTCACGAAGGCTGTTTATAAGATTCGTACGACCGCGAGCGGTGAGATCCCGACCGACGACGATCTCCGTCACGTGATCGAGGTCGGCATGCCCGGCACGGCGATGCCCGAATGGAAATCGCGGCTCAGCGCCGGCGAGATCACCGGTGTCATCCAATACCTCAAGAGCTTCTCCCCTAATTCGTTCAAGGGCGCCGCCGCCAAAGCCATCGCTATCGGGAAGGCGCCGAGCGGTGCCGGTGTCGACGAGGGGAAGGCCGTCTTCCAGAAGCTCGAATGCTATAAATGCCATGGCGCGGCCGGACGAGCCGATGGGAAATCAGCGCCGACGCTGAAGGACGACTACGGCAATCCGATTCGTCCAGCGGATCTCACCGAGAACTGGAAGTTCCGTGGCGGCAGTAGCGTCTCGGACATCTATGCGCGTCTGCGCACCGGCCTCGATGGCACGCCGATGCCGTCGTTCCAGGATGCTGTTGAGAATAAGCTCATCACCGACGAGCAGCTGTGGCGGGTCGCGCAGTACGTACATAGCCTCTCGCCGGAAAAGGCGCCCGAATCCCGCGAGGTCGTGCGCGCGGCGCGGGTGCAATCCGTTCCGACGACGCCTGACGACGCGGCCTGGCGCGCGGTCGAGCGCTTCTGGGTTCCGCTCGTCGGCCAGATCATCGCGAAGCCGCGCTGGTTCGCGCCGACCGTCGATGGCGTGTGGGTGCAAGCGTTGCACGATGGGCGTACGATCGCGCTGCGCCTCTCCTGGGACGATCCATCGAAGAGTCCCGACCCGATCTGGGATGAATGGCTCGGCCGCATGTCGAAGTCGCTGACGGACGTCGACGGTCCGCTTGCCACCCAGCAGGGCCCGGACCGCCTCGTCGTGCAGTGGGCGCAGGACCCTAACGATGAATCGCAGCGACCGTATTTCCTCGGCGGCGACACGAAGCGGCCCGTGTATGTGTGGCGGTGGTCCAGCGAGCCGCGCGTCGAGGAAGGCACGGAGACGGGACTCGGCAAGTTCACGGCGCTGCCAGGTGCGCATGTAACGCAAAGCACTAAGTATGCGGACGGCCAGTGGCAGGTATTGTTCACGCGCCCACTCGCGTCCATCGATACAACACACATTCCACGCTTCACGACCGGTCACGCGATTCCGATCGCCTTCTTCGCCGCCGATGGATCGAGCGGTGAAGATGAGATTCGCGGCGCCGTGAGCACGTGGTACGCGGTCTATCTGGACGTACCGACGCCAACGCGCGTGTTCGTCGCGCCGATCGCGATGATCGCGCTGTCGGCGGGATTGGGGATGTTGCTCGTGACGCGTGCCCAGCGCCGCGAGCGGGTGGGCGACGGGCGGCGGCCGAATGATTCATCACACACGGAGGAACGATGAGACGAGTGATG
>QHUV01000147.1 GCA_003222065.1 Gemmatimonadota bacterium
ATTGAACGTCGGGAACCACGTAAACGGCGGATACCGCGTAAACAGCGGATACCGCGTAAACAGCGGATACCGCGTAAACAGCGGATACCGCGTGAAGTGCGGATACCGCGTGAAGTGCGGATACCGCAGTTTACGCGGTATCCGCCCTTTACTCGGTACGCTCTTTACGCCTTAGGGCACGAAGTCGAGCGTCAGCGTTACGAGCCCCGATTTGGACTCGAAGTCATTCAGCTGCGCCGTTGTCCAGGCCACGTACGGGCCGGTGCAATCCGAGCCATCGCGATAGGCGCGCACTTCGGTGTTGGGCTGGAGGCGATAGTACCCGATTTGCACGAATCCGCTCCCACCCTGCGCCGCCGCGGGGAGGGCGGCGCCGCATGACACCGTCGCTCCCTCGAAAACGCCGATCCTCACGCGCGCGTCCGTGTGATTGAACATCCGCGCTGTGATGTAGGTCTGATTGTCGATCACGTTGCTGATCTCCAGCACCCCATTGATGCCGGAGACCGGAACTTCTTGTTCGTCGATCATGTCGGGAATCGGGTTGCCGTCGCCGTCCGCCGGCTTGGCGGACGTCCACGTCAGTCGTTTCGCCGACGATAATGTTAGGCCGACGCTGCGGCCCCGGCTCAGAATGACGTAGGGGCTGCCGTCCACCCTGAGCGTCACCGGCGCGAGGAGGTCGTTCGAGGCGACGAATTGGACCCGGAGTATTGGCACGGTGGCGCTGTCACCCGAACACGCGGCGACGAAGAAGGCGACCGCAAAGGCCGCGACGCGACGAGCAGACGCGTTGATAGAGAGACGTCGACCATCGACGTCCGCCTCGGCCGCCGCCAGGCGCCGGCCCGTGTTACCGAACTTCATCTCGCGCTCGATCAACGCGTCTCCTACAGCCGCTGCCTCCACGCCCGTGAGTCGTTTCACGCGGGCGGGGACACGGCGCGAGTGGTGAATAGCAGACGGCATGCCCAAACGCACAGTGCGGCCGAAAGGAGGGTGATCAGCAGGAAGAATGGATCGCCGGCCAGCCGCGTCGACTCCGCAACGACTCGCCACAGATGGGCCACCACGAGTAGCCCGAAGACTGTTGCCGTCACTATCAAGTAGGCCTTCATTGCCGCACCTCCCCTCGCAGTTGTCTGCGTCAGGATACGACAAGTCTTCCCTCCTCAGCAAGTCATCAGCGAATGACGATGCTATCGGCCGCTGAAGTAACTCAGCGGCTCGTGCGGCGACTGGCGGCCCGCGGCCAATACTCGAACTCCGGCATATAACACGCGCCATCGAGGTCCGCGACGCGTTCCCGCAGATAGACCTGCGCTTCCGCGATCGCCCCGTTGTAGATCGACGGGCCGATCTCCTCGAGGACGAACTCGAGCAACAGCCGCGACGGAAGCTCTCCGATCTCCTGGTCGAGCTGCTCGACGAAGTAGCGGCGGATCGACTTGAGCGCTTTCTCAGTCGCGTCGTCGGACAATGTGACGGGCATGCGGTTTGTCTCGTTAGGCGATGCGGTCAGCGATCGTTGACGATCGCCAGTGTGATGCCGTCGTACCCTTTGGCGCCGACGGTTTGGAGGGTCGTCGCCGCCACACGTTCGTCACGCGATAGGCGCTCGTGCAAGCGGCGCACGCCGAGGACGCTCGGGTCCGTATTCGCGTCGTCGACGAGGGCGCCCTCACGGACCACGTTATCGACAACAATCAGCGTGCCGGGCCTCGAGAGTTTGATGGCCCAATCGAAGTACTCGGGCACGTTCGGCTTGTCGGCGTCGATGAAGACCAGATCGAATGGCGCCGCATCCGTGAGGCTGGGGAGTGTTTCCAAGGCGGGGCCGACGCGAACGTCGACCATTCGGTCGAGGCGAGCCCGCGCCAGATTCTCGCGCGCGACAGCGGCATGTTTTGCATCGGCCTCCAGGGTGATGACGCGGCCACCCGCGGCGGCGCGGGCGAGCCAAATCGTACTGTAGCCGGCCAGCGTCCCCAACTCGAGAATGAGGCGCGCGCCGGACGCGCGTGCGAGCAGGTACAGAAACTTGCCCTGCGCCGGTGTGACGCTAATCGCCGGGAGACCGGCTCGCGACGCGGCGTCCGTGGCCGCGCGGAGGGCGTCGTCCTCGAATACCACGCGGTCATTTACATAGCGATCGACCGCGGTCCAAACGTCCAAGTTCATGTCATTTCGCCTGAAGCTCGGTCATCGAGGTGGCGCCAGCCACGCCGGCCGGCCGCGCCGCTGTTGCTCGTTAGGCCGCACGACCGTCGCGTTGAGAAAGGGGCGCGGTGGCTCCAGTCGGCGCGACAAGTAATCGATGTACGCCGCGCGCCGATTTGCCAGCTCGACCCTTCCGAGCGGCGGGAGGAACTCGTCAGGCACGGCCGCGACCGCCCTCTCGACCGACGCCGGCGGCACGCGCGCCGAGAGCTCCGTGTCGAACGCATCGAGATTCCCAGCGCGGTCTTGGAGCAGGTGCGGTTCGCGCATCGTGTACGGCCGGCGCGCCGCCAATTCGTCCACGCCGGGGAGGGCATACTGGAATCCCAGCGCCGCTCCGTGGTCGATGAGCCACAGCTCATCGTTCCACCAGAGCAGATTCGGGTTGCGCGCCGTCCGGTCGGGATTCGATGTCAGCCCGTCAAGCCATAAAATCGCCGCGGCGTCGGCGTGCCTAACGCGCGCGATGTCGTCGGTCGGTGAGAAATGGCGCGCGCTCTCGAGATAGGCGAAGCCGAGGTTGAGCCCATGACTCGCGCGGAGGAGATCGGCCAGCTCGTCGTTCCTGTCGACGGACTCGACGGCCTCGCCGAACCGGATGAGCGAGCGTTCCGGTACGCGCAGGCCTAACGACTCCGCCAGCTCGGCGACAATGACCTCGGCGACGAGCGCGCCAGTGCCTTGGGCCGCGCCGCGGAGCTTGGTGAAGATGATGCCGTGGTCGGTCTCGACGAGCACCGGCCACGAGCTGCCGCGGCGATCCGCCGAGAGCACACGACGCGCGTCGAGGATCTGCATGCCCGAAAGATGACTTGTGTCCTACGCGTGTGCCGGCTCGCGGTCGAGCCCAAGCCAGGCGTCGTCCGGATCGGGCAGCTCGGCGTAGACGGGATTCGAGAGATAGCGCTCGCCGAAATCGGCGATGATCGACACAATGAGCTTCCCGGCGTTCTCCGGACGCGCCGCGATCTCGAGTGCCGCGAAGGTGATCGATCCGGACGAGATGCCGGCGAAAATTCCCTCCTCGCGCGCGAGACGCCGGGTTGTCGTGATCGCCTGATCGTTCGTCACGCGAACGACCTCGTCGTAGATCGTCGTGTCGAGGATCGACGGGACGAAGCCGGCGCCGATGCCCTGCTGTTTGTGCGGCGACGGCGCGCCGCCGGAGAGTACCGGACTCTCGTTAGGCTCGACGGCGGCGATGCGAATGCTCGGCTTCTTCTCCCGCAAATAGCGACCCGCGCCAGTTATTGTACCGCCCGTGCCGACGCCGGAGACGAAGACGTCGACCTGGCCAGCCGTATCAGTCCAGATCTCCGGACCCGTCGTCTTGTAGTGGATCGCCGGGTTGGCCGGGTTGTCGAACTGCCGCATCATGACGGCGCGGTTCCCGAGCTCGGCGAGGAGCTCCTCCGCCTTCGCGATCGCCCCCTTCATACCCTTCGGCCCTTCGGTGAGCACGACGCGGCAGCCCAACGCGCGGAGCATGTTCCGGCGCTCGATGGTCATCGTCTCGGGCATCGTGAAGATGCAGCGATAGCCGCGGGCGACGGCGGCGTAGGCAATCCCGATGCCGGTGTTGCCGCTCGTCGGCTCGATGATGACCATGCCCGGCTTGAGCGTGCCGCGCCCGATCGCGTCGTCGACCATCGCCGCCCCGATGCGGTCCTTCACCGAGTTGAACGGATTGTAGCCCTCGTGCTTGACGGCGACGCGGCCGGCGAGGCCGCTCGTTAGGCGAGTGAGCTCGATGAGCGGCGTGTTGCCGACGGTCGCGGTGACGTCACGGAAGATGCGGGATGCGGGCATTGTCGGTCCTCCCCAGAGCGTTCGATCCAGCGCGGTTACCAGAATCCTATCGGGTCGCGCCACCGCGCAATCGATCCGTGAGCCCGTCCGTTCGGGCGTGATAGCAGGAGTGGGGTCCACAGGGGCGTTATGGCAATACTGCCGTTGGGTCGAGAGTGCCGATGGTTCAGCGTGGCAATGGCAGTATTGCCATAACGCCCCACAGGCCCCACTCCTGCTATCACCAGTCGTCCCAGGTCTTCAACGCTCCGACCGATCGCTCTGTCTACAGGGAAGACCTCTCACCGCGACATGGCCCTATGCTCGCCGACATCCGTTCTGCCGCCCGTGGACTGCTCCGGACTCCGACCGTTGCCCTCTCCGGCGTGCTGTGCCTCGCCCTCGGGATCGGCGCCACCGCCGCGATCTCGAGCGCGATCAGCCGCGCCCTTTTTCAATCGCTACCCTTCCGCGACCCAGAACGTCTCGTCGCCGTGCATCGCACGACGCCGCATTCCGGCCCCCTCGGCACGTGGCCCCTCTCGGCGCCGAATTACATCGATCTCGCGCAACGCGCGCGACGCATCGAGGGCCTGACGACTATCTCCTTCGGCACCGCTCTTGTAACACTTCCTACGCAGGCGGTGCAAGTCAGCCAGATTTATGTCGGCGGAAATTTCTTTAACACCCTCGGCGCACGTGCCATGCGCGGCCGCTTACTGCACCCATCCGACGACCACGTCGGCCAACCGCCGGTCGCGGTGTTGAGCGAGGAGTTCTGGCGTTCGACGCTCGGCGGCGATGCATCGGTCATCGGAAAGACGTTGCCCATCGACGGCGAGCCGACGACGATCGTGGGAATTCTGCCCCCCGACTTTCATGTACCGCATGGGTTCAACGTGGTCAGCGGCGACATTTGGATGCCAGTCCGCTTTACCGCGCAGAACCTCGCGGCGGCGGCGCGTCGCAGTAACTACCTGTTGGTCTTGGGACGGTTGGTTGCCGGTGCAACACCGGCATCGGCGCAGACGGAGCTGCGCACGGTGTTCGGGGGCATCGTCGCGGAGAATCCTCAGCTTCGTGGCGAGGACGTGCGCGTCGCGCCGCTCCAGGCCGAGAACGTCGGCGCGGTGCGAACTCCGCTGTTGCTTCTCTTTGGCGCGGTGAGCATGGTGCTGTTGATCGCGGCGACCAACGTCGCCGCGCTCTTGCTCGCCCGCGGCGTGCAGCGTCGCCGTGAGATGGCGGTGCGGACCGCCCTCGGCGCGAACCGGCTGGCGGCGATGCGGCCCGCGCTTATTGAGAGTCTGCTCATCACCGGCGTTGGCGTGGTACTTGGCATCGGCATTGCCGTCGCCGGAGTACGGACGATCGGCGCGCTCGCCGGCGCGCAGCTGCCGCAGCTCGTTGGACTGAGCGTGGATGGCCGCGTGATTCTATTCGCGCTTGGGTTGGCGGTGGTCGTTGCCGCGGCGTGCGGGCTGCTGCCCGCCTGGCGAGGTGCCACGGTTGATCCGCAGGACGCCCTGCGCGGTGGCCGCGGCGGCGGTTCCGGGCGCGAGCAACATCGCGCATTGCGAACGCTCGTCGTGGTCGAGATCGCACTGTCATTGGTGCTGCTCATCGGCGCGGGGCTGGTTCTCAAAGGTTTCGCCGGGCTGCTGAGCAACGATCCCGGCTTCGACACGGCGCATGTGCTCACACTGCGCGTGACCACGTCTCCCGCTCGTTATGCAACTCGACCGGCCGTGCCGGCCTTCCTCGACCCTGCGATCGACGCCATCGCCGCGCTCCCCGGGGTCGAGAGCGCCGGGTCGATCTCACTCGTGCCGTACGTCAACTGGGGGAACAACTCGAATATCAGGTACGAGGGACAGCCCGGTGGGGACCCGACACGATTGCCCATCGTCGAGATCCGACGCGTGACGCCGGGCTTCTTCGCCGTCACCAAACAGCGACTGGTTGCCGGCCGATTGCTCGGGCCCGGCGACAACGAGACGCCCTCGTCACCGCCAGTGGTCGTCGTCAATCACGCGCTTGTAGACCGCGACCTCAAAGGGATCGACCCGATTGGCAAGCGCTTTCATGTCACCGACACGAGCTTCGCGACTATTATCGGCGTCGTT
>QHUV01000148.1 GCA_003222065.1 Gemmatimonadota bacterium
ATGACGGCGGGAGTGCCGCTCTCTCGCGATGGGCGAAAGGGGACGACGACGTCGATCAGGACTCGTTCGCCGCGGTGGCGTCGCCGAGCGTCACCGACTCTCGCGCGACGAAGGACTTCGCGACATTCGACAATACTGATCTCGCGGAGCTCGAGCGCCTAACGGCTCTGCTCGCGCGACGCCTCAACGCGCGACGCAGCCGGAGGTGGAAACCGGCATTCGGCGGCAGCGGCACGCGCATCGACCTCCGTCGTACGCTCCGGCTGTCGCTCAAGACCGGGGGCGATCCGGTCGAGCTGGTGCGGCGCGAGCGTAAGCTTCGTCGTACGAAGCTCGTCGCCCTCTGCGACGTTTCAGGCTCGATGGACCTCTATAGCCGATTCCTGCTTCAGTTTCTGTATGCCTTGCAACACTCCTTCGCGCGCGTGGAGACTTTCGTGTTCAGTACGAAGCTCGTCCGGATTACCGCGTCGCTTGCCCGCGACAGCTATCGGACCGCGTTGGACGCGCTGGCGCGATCGGAGACCGGCTGGTCAGGCGGGACGAAGATCGGCGCGAGCATCGCCGAGTTCGTCGCCGGATGGCCGCGCCTGGTCGATCGTCGAACGGTCGTGATCGTACTGAGCGACGGGTGGGACACGGGCGAGCCGGACACTCTCGGTGACGCCCTGCGGGTGATCCACCGTCGCGCCGGACGCGTCGTGTGGCTCAATCCCTTGTTAGGCAGCGCGACGTACGAGCCGCTGACGCGTGGCATGCAGGCCGCGCTCCCGCACGTTGACGTCTTCGCGGCGGCGCACAATCTGGCGAGCCTCGAGGCGCTCGGCAGACATCTGGCTCTGT
>QHUV01000149.1 GCA_003222065.1 Gemmatimonadota bacterium
ATTTCACACCCGTGTTGCCATACCAAGTTGCTTTACGCGGAGCGGGCCGTGCGCGTTCCTCGCCGAGCGCCGCACCGAGCGCCGCGGTGTCGCATGTGAGCTCGAGCTCCGCGATCTGCAGCGATTGGACCGACACGGCGTGACCGCTGCGCGACGGTTCGGGAATCTCGCGTCGCTCGCGAAAACCGCGCGCGACACGGATCTCACGATAGGGTACGAACGCCACGGTCCGATCGTCGGGGGAAAAGTGGTAGTTGAGATAGGACCGGAAGTGCACGTACAGACCATTCTCATTCGCGCGTACGAGCCAGTTCGTCGGCCGGAATCGCGCGGTCAGGAATCGCCGCCCGAGGAGTTCAGCCACGACGACGAACACCGCCGCGATTTGCAGCACCACCGCGCCTTGATGGACGCCGGTGGCGAATAACGCCGCGCTGCCCGCCAGGATCAACCCGTACGCGACGACGGCGTGTGCGCGTGAGGAGCGGAAGAGGCGATCGTTAGTGTTCGCGGGAACATCCCGCTCTCTCATCAGTTCCACAGCGCGCCGTCAGCCAGTGAGGGTTAGCGTCTTGTGCTCCCTCATGATGACAGGCACCCCCTCAACTAGTCACGGCGACCCGCGCGGCCGGGCCAGAGGACTCCCTGGTTCATCCGACTCACCGGCCCCATGCCCTTGTACGCGAACTTCTGGATGCGCTTGCCCTCGTAAGTCTCCGTGGTGTAGATGTTCCCTTTGGAGTCCGTGGCAATACTGTGCACGGCGAAGAACTGTCCCGGCTGGCGGCCTCCATCGCCGAACATCGTCAAAATCGAGAGCGACTGTCTTTCCATCACATAGACGCGCTCGTTCCTGCCGTCAGCGAGATAGATGTATTTCTGTTGTGGATCGCGCGAGAACGCGATGTCCCAGACTGACCCGTCGCCACGCGTGAGGGGAAAGACGCGCTGTTCCTTCACGAACTCGCCGCCCTTTCGAAAAACCTGAATGCGGTCGTTCACTCGATCGCAGACGTATACCAATCCGTCATTGGTCGGCTCGGCGCAGTGCACAGGATTTCGGAACTGAGGTGCCGGTGGGGAATTGGGATCATAAGGGCCCATGTTCGTGTCTTTAGGAACGTTTCCATACGCGCCCCAGAAGCGCTTGATCGCTCCCGTGGTCATGTCGATCACGGCCGCTCGCTTGTTGCCGTAGCCATCGGCCACATATGCCTCGCTCGCGCGTGCATCAAATGAGATCTTGGCGACGCGGCCAAAATGATCCATGGCATTGCTGTTCACCGGCTGCTTGGGCGTCCCGATTTGCAGCAGGAACTTGCCGTCGTGCGTGAACTTGAGGATATGTGAATCGAGGCGGCCATTCCCGCCGATCCAGACGTTGTCTTTGTCATCGAGCGAAATGCCGTGATTGGATTCAGGCCACTCGTAGCCTTCGCCTGGGCCGCCCCACGCCCTAACGAGGTTCCCCTCCGGATCGAACTCGATGATCGGCGGCGCGGCCGCGCAGCATTCTCCAAGGGGCGGTTTGGCGGCCGAGCCGGCCTCCGTGCGCTGATTCAGAGTCGAGTCGCCGCGGTGGATGATGAAGACATGGTCCTTCGAGTCGACGCCGACACCAATCACGGAGCCAAGAATCCAGTGATTCGGGAGGGGCTTGGGCCACATCGGATCGACCTCGAACCGCGGCGCTTGGACCGCTTGGCGCGTCGCTCCCTGAAGTACGGCCTGCCCGATAGCCAGAGCGGCGATGGCCGTCACGAGAGTGCCGCCGAGAATCAGTTTGCGACTCTGCATCGAGAGCTCCTTGAAGCCAGGGGCTGGTAAGGAGAGGTTAGGTGCGGTGCTAAGGAGCAGGCGCGTGATTCTACCTCGCAGGGGCCATATGCGTCTAGGTTGGTCCGTACTCTTCGCGCTTGGGCTTCTCCTCGGGCTGACAGGAACCGTCGCCGGGCACGAGATCCCGCCGAGCGTGATGGTGCTCGCGTTCGTGAAGCCGGAAGGACAGCGGCTCCGCATGCTTCTGCGGGTCCCGCTGGAATCGATGCGGGACGTGGACTTTCCGCTTCGCGGACCGGGCTACCTGGACATTCCGCGCGCCGAGCCGCTGATGCGCGAGGCGGCACACGTCTGGCTCGCCGGCTACCTGTCGTTATACGAGGGCGATTCGCGATTGAGCGACGGCCGGATCGTCGCCACGCACGTATCACTCCCCGCCGATCGATCGTTTGTGAGCTACGACTCGGCGTTTGCGCACGTGACGAGCGCGCGGCTCGACGCGCGCACGGAGATATTTTGGAAGCAAGCCTTGCTCGACGTCCTGATCGAGTATCCGATCGTTTCCGCGGCGTCGCGATTCTCGATCGATCCGGCGCTGGCGCGCCTCGGCGTGCGCACGACGACGGTGCTCAGATTCCTGCCGCCGAACGCGTCGGAGCGCGCCTTCGAGTACATCGGCGACCCGGGTCTGGTCCGCCTCGACCCGCGCTGGCATCAGGCAGCGCTGCGCTTCGTCTCGCTAGGTGTTGAGCATATACTAAATGGCATCGATCATCTGCTATTTGTCTTCTGCCTGGTGATCCCGTTCCGGCGTCTCCGACCCCTCGTCGCGATCGTGACGTCGTTCACGGTTGCCCATTGCCTGACGCTCATCGCGTCGGCCCTCGGTTACGCGCCCAGCGGGCTCTGGTTTCCGCCATTGATCGAGGTACTCATCGCGATCTCGATCGTGTACATGGCGCTGGAGAACATCGTGGGCCCAAGGCTCGAGCGTCGCTGGGCAATCGCGTTCGGATTTGGCCTCGTCCACGGCTTCGGCTTTTCATTCGCGCTGCGCGAATCGCTGCAGTTCGCGGGATCACATCTGGTCACCTCACTGCTGGCCTTCAACGTTGGCGTGGAGATCGGACAGATTTTTGTATTATTGCTGGCGATTCCGGCGCTGATGCTGCTCTTTCGCTACGTGGTGGCCGAGCGGATGGGAACGATCATTCTCTCCGCGCTCGTCGCGCACACAGCGTGGCACTGGATGACGGACCGCGCCGGGGCGCTGCGTCAGTACCATTTCTCGTGGCCGGCGTTCGACGCGGTGTTGGCGGCGAACGTGATGCGCGCGATGATGTTCCTGTTGATCGCCGTCGGACTCGGCTGGGTATTGTCGGCGGGTGTGCGGCGTCTGGCGGGCGCGGGCGCCGTGAGCGAGGATTGGGGACGAGGAGCTAGTAGAACGTAACCCGGATGGTGATAGCAGATACTGCCATTGCCACTCTCGACCATCGGCACTCTCGACGCTATGGCAGTATTGCCATAACGCCCCTGTGGACCCCACTCCTGCTATCAAAACCATCGGAACGAAGCGTTGATGGGATATCGAAGACGGCTCGCAGTCCTGGCGGCGCTATGCGTCATACCCGCAACTCGATCTCTGGCGCAGCGGTCGACGCTGGCGGGGGTGTACAACGCGGAGCAGGCGGCGCGTGGGCGGGACGTGTACGCCGGAATGTGCCGGAGTTGTCACACCGCCGAATCGCACACGGGCGTCAGCTTCCACAAGACCTGGGAGGGACGATCGCTCTCCGAGCTGTTCGGCTACATCAGCACGAAGATGCCGAAAAATGAGCCGGGCAGCCTCGCGCCGGAGGAGTACGCGGACCTGCTCGCGTATCTCTTGAAGATGAATCAGATGCCAGCCGGTCCGAACGAGCTGCCGGCGGACACGGTGGCGCTGAAGACGATCCGCATCGAGACGCGGCCCACGGCGGCGCCGTCGCGTCAGAATCGTTAGGCTTGCCACGCGAGGACATCCCACCATGCGGCTTCACGGTGCACATCGACGCCTTATCATCCTGGCAATCACCCTGGTGATTGCGGGCGGACTGCTGGCGCGGGCGACGCTCTCGAGAGCCGGCCAGGGGATGCTGCTCGTCCGTGGGAATGCGCCAGGCGAGTGGCGCTATTGGGGTGGCGACGCCTGGAGCACGCGCTATTCGTCACTCAACCAAATCGATGCGTCGAACTTCGGCTCTCTCCAAGTGGCGTGGCAGTGGAACGCGGGAGCGTTCGGCAGCGATGAGTATTATCGCACGACGCCGCTCTATGCGAACGGGCGGCTCTTTACCGTCGCGACGACGCGCCGCATTGCCGCGGCCATCGACCCGGCAAACGGCGAGACCCTCTGGATGTGGCGACTCGACGAGGGCATCCGCTGGCAGAAAGCGCCGCGTCAATTCGCCGGCCGCGGGCTCGCGTACTGGACCGACGGGCACGACGAGCGCGTCATTGTCATCACACCGGGCTATCACCTCGCCTCACTCGATGCCAAGACGGGAGCTCCTGATCCCAAATTCGGCAAGAATGGGATCGTCGATCTCATGGACGGACTGGGCTTCCCGCTCGTCCCGCTCGCCGTCGATGATACGGGTCCACTCATCATCAGCGACGCGGCACCGCCTCGTAAGGCACGCCCCGGCGAGACCTGGGATCCGGTGAAGAAGATCGGCGCCGACGGCACAATCGGCATCGATCCGGCGCAGGGCCAGATCGCCAACAGCTCGCCGGCAATTGTCGTCGGCGACGTGATAGTTGTCGGCAACTCTGCCGTGCATGGCTACTTCCCAATCCGCACACATAACATTCCCGGCGCCATACGCGGATTCGATGTCCACACGGGTAAGCAGCTGTGGAAGTTCAATTTGATTCCACAGCCGGGTGAGTTTGGCGCCGAATCGTGGACGAGGAGCTCGAAGGTCGGGAGCGATGGCGTCGGGAAGAATGACGCTTGGGCGCCATACTCCGCAGACCCCGAGCTCGGGCTGGTCTACATTCCCGTCGGCATGCCGTTGATGGACGAATACGGCGGACATCGTCCAGGCAACAATCTCTTCGGCACGAGTCTCGTCGCTCTCGACGCGAAGACCGGCAAACGCAAATGGCATTTCCAATTCGTGCATCACGACATCTGGGATTACGACTCGCCGATGGCGCCGAACCTTCTCGACGTCACGGTGAATGGACGCCGGCGCAAGATCGTCGCGCAGACGACGAAGCAAGGGTGGGTGTACACACTCGATCGCCTAACGGGTGAGCCGATCTGGCCGATCGTCGAGACGCCGGTCTTACAAAGCGAGGTCCCCGGCGAGCAGACGTCCAAGACGCAGCCCATCCCAACGAGGCCAGCGCCGTATTCGCAGCAGGGTCTCATCGAATCCACCCGTCCGAGTTCCGATACTCCTCGCCGCACGACAGCTGCGGCTTGTTAGGGGCGCTGCCGGCGCCACCGGGTTACGTCGCGCAGGCTGGCAACGCCCGCGGCAACGGCTTCGAGGGGCGCTCGGCCGGCTCGACGATCGGCGGCGTGTCGATTCTCAAGCCAAAGCAGTTCGGCGGCGTGACCGCGTACGACATGAACTCGGGTGACAAGATCTGGTGGATTCCGAACGGCGCCACGACGCCTGTCACGTCGACTGATCCCTTGTTCGCCGGAGTGAACCTGCCGCCGCAACCGGGACGCGGACAGGCGCAGATCATAACGACTAAATCGCTTGTCATTTATGGGACCGGGCGGAGCGGTGGTCCGC
>QHUV01000711.1 GCA_003222065.1 Gemmatimonadota bacterium
CAGAAAGTGCGGATTGAGCTGCGCCCGCAGGGCGCGGAGCTCGGCTTCGGTGGCGAGCCGGCGCATGTCGTTTTCGCGGAGGTCGCGCTCGTAACGCTCCTCGCTGACGCGCAGCTCGTCGATGCGCCGGCCAACGAGCATCGCCGCCGTGTCGAGGAGAGCGATGTCGTCCGACATCAGTCGCCGGCCCGCGGCGAGCGATGCGACGTCGAGGACGTATCCGGGCGCGTCGTTCGTTGGCACCAGCACGTCGGCGCTGCGCGGTCCGGTGGCCGTGGCCAATGGGCTGCCGTGAAGGCCAGCGACCTCCGGTACCTCCCGCCACTCGACGGTGCCGGCGACGAGCGCGGACGAGAGACGCCGGCACACGTCGTCGAGCGCCTCGTTAGGCGTCGAGGCGCCCCAGAGCGACCGGGCGATCGCATGCCGCACCCGCCGATAGTCGACCCGGTGCAACATCACGCGATCGACAAACCGATCGGTCGCGCGCCGCAGTACGGGATACAACAGCGCCGTCGCAATCCAGACCGTGAGCAGCACGCCGGGCACGCCGATACGCAGCTCGCCCGCATCGCGCCCAATGAGAGGCGCGACGAGCGTCACGTATGCCGCGACGACGACGGCAACGAGCGCCAACACGGACAGGGCGCGCTTCAAAAACAGATCGGCGAGCGCAAATCGATAATCTTGGTACAGTATGACCAGCACGAGCGGCAGCGACGCGTGATGCCCGATGAGCTCCACGACCCATGAATCGTTCGCGCTCGAGTGACGGCTCAGGTGGAGCGCCGAGACGGCGAAGGCCGCCAGGGCCACTGCCGTGAGCGTTCGCGACGACTCGCGCCGTCGCCGTGCCGACACGGCGAAGAACAGGATCACGAGCGCGTACCCCAAGGTCAACAGGAGCAATCCATTCGCCGACAGCGCGTCGTGCCTAACGACTGACAGCGCCTGCAGCGTGCCGCCGAGCGCGCTCAACCCATACGCGAACCAAGCGAGCGGTCGAGGGCCGGGGCGTCGCTGCGGCGTGCGCGTCGCGGAGTCGACGACGACGGCGGGCAGGAATCCGAGCGCGCTGTACGCCAGCGCCGTGTACCATGGACTCAGCTCGCCGAGGCCGAAGTCATGCCACCCGAAAACGACGAGCGCGCCGGCATTCCAGATCAATCCGAGAACCGCCGCCAACAATGGGATGCCGCCGGGCGCCACCCCTGCACCACGTCGCGCGCCGCGCCAGATCATCACCGCGAGCATCCCATAGAGCGCGATGCCCGTGGCGAATCCGACGAGATGGACCAATGCGACGAGATCTGTAGCGTTCATGAGTGCGCCCACCACGGTCTACATTACACCAGATGACGCGAACGTACCTGGTGAGACCATTCAATAAGGCAGCGGCGTTCTGCGTCGCCGGCGCAACTCTCGCCGCCTGCGGCTCGTTCGCGCGCGTCCCCGAGCAGACCTACCTCGGTGCATCTTACAACTGGGCCTTCCGCGACCGCTATCCGCATTCCGATCGCCTGTTCAATGCCTTTGACTACGGCCACGCGATCCTGTACGAGCATCTGCTGCGTGACGCCGGCCATCCTGACGCCGCGGTTCGCAACATCGAGGGGCGGGAGTTCGATTTCATCACGCAGCGATTGCTCGTCCATCCGCCGGCCTTGCCGCTCGAGGAGCACGCGGTCGGCCCAACCTATACGACGCTCGTCCCCGAGCTCTCCGCGGTGTTCGACTGGGCGCACATGCTCCACCGGCAGCTGTACGACGTGCTCGCCGACGAAAAGCTCGATAGCGCGGCGCGTGATGCGCGCGCCCAGCAGCTGTTGAGGTACTACGCGAGTCGTCGCGATCTGGCGTTGAGCAAATTGCCGAAGAGCATGAGCCTCATGGAAGGCGCGCCATATTCGCTCGTCTTCCGCCGTGAGGACCCGAAGTTCAACGGTTTGCTCTGGTCATATCATTGGTATCAGATGGCCGTCTACGACGCGCTGCTCGCAACGAACGACGCTACAGGTCGGCACCAGAACGTCGACGCGGCGACGGCGCGCTTCTGGACATTGATTGCCAACGCGCCCGCGCACATGCCGACGACGATGCCGCTCGCCGCGGCGGTGGCGCCACGCTTTGCCGCTCGCTTTCCCGAGGCCGCAATCATCTTCGACAATTTGCACTCGCTGCATGACGTCGTCGCCGACATTCTGGCCTCGCCGACGATCGCCAGCCACGACAAGCGACGCGCGATTCTCCGCGCGGTCGGTACGTTTCAGGATTCGACGACCGAAGTCATCTCGCGCGAGGAGTGGCGCTCGATGGCGCAGGACATGGGCGTCGAGAAGATGGGCGGCGTCGCGCCAACGCCGGCGCGTCAACCGGGCATGTAATCGGAGCGTAAGCCGAGATGGCTAGATTCGCGCCGATGCGACGCGTCGTTGCGCTATGCCGGGGCGTGGTTGTCGCCTGGCTATCACTTCCCGTCACTCTGGCTGCGCAGGCAGGCGCCGCAACGGACGTCATCGTCGGGCGCGTGATCGATGCGGCGACCGGCGCGCCGATCGACCACGCATCGGTGTCCGCGACGTCGCTCGCGAATGGACGCGTGCGAACGGCCCAAAGCTCCGCCGACGGGCACTATCTGCTCGTCTTCGCCGACG
>QHUV01000150.1 GCA_003222065.1 Gemmatimonadota bacterium
CGAGCGCGCTGTTGAGCGACGCGAGCCACTCGATCCGTCGAAACGGTGGCGAGAGCCTTGGAACAACCTCGTTGTTGCGAAGTGACTCACGTACCGCGTCCGCCGCGCACACGATGAGTCGTTCGACGCGGCTCATCATCACGTTGTAGTCGGCGTACGCCTCGTAAAACTCGAGCATCGTGAACTCAGGGTTATGCGTCCGATCGATGCCCTCGTTGCGGAAATCGTGACCAATCTCGTACACGCGATCGAAGCCGCCGACGATGAGACGCTTCAGATAGAGCTCGTCCGCGATGCGCAGGTACAGCGGCATGTCCAGCGTGTTATGGTGCGTGACGAACGGCCGGGCATAGGCACCGCCATAGAGCGGCTGCAGAACAGGCGTCTCGACCTCGAGGTACTCGAGCTCGTCCAGGAAGGTCCGAATCGCCGTGATCATGCGCGAGCGCGCGCGGAAGAGCTCACGCACCTCCGGATGCACCGCGAGATCGACGTACCGCTGCCGTGAGCGCTGCTCGGGATCGGTGAGTCCTGAGTGTCGCACGATCTGACCGTCGACTAGTTCCTCTTTGCCGAACGGCAGCGGGCGCAGCGACTTGGCGAGCATTTCCACTTTTGCGACGCGCACCGTGACTTCTCCCGTGCGCGTGCGAAATAGCGGTCCTTCGACGCCGATGACGTCACCGAGGTCGAAATGCTTCGTGAGGGCGAAGACCTCTTCACCGAGTACATCGCGCTTGAAGTACAGCTGGATTCGACCTGAAGAATCCACGAGATGCGCGAATGCCGTTTTCCCCGCCGAGCGCCAGCTGATCAAGCGCCCAGCGAGACGCACCGTCTCGCCCTCGCTGTCCTGTCCCTCGGGATATGACGCGAGCGCTTCGGTCGCCTGATGCGTTCGGTCGAACCGATACGCGAAGGGCGCGGTGCCCTGCTCTACGAGCGCATCGAGCTTTTCACGTCTCGCTTTCTGGACGAAGTTCAGATCATCGGTCACGCGGCCGCGCTCCCGCCCGTTCGGTGTCCGGCAAACTCCCGGAGATAGGCCTCGATGAATGGATCGATGTCCCCGTCCATCACCCGCTGAACGTCCGGGATCTTCAACTCGGTGCGGTGGTCATTGACCATCGTGTACGGCTGAAACACATAGCTCCGAATCTGACTACCGAAGGTCACGTCCGATTTGGTCGCGTCGAGCTCCGCCTTTTTCTTCGCTTGACGTTCCGCCTCGAGTTGATAGAGTCGGTTCTTCAACATCTTCAGCGCCGTCTGGCGGTTCTTGTGCTGCGACCGCTCCTGCTGCGACGCGACGACGATGCCCGACGGTATGTGCGTTAGGCGCACCGCCGAGCTGGTCTTGTTGACGTGTTGTCCGCCCGCGCCCGACGCGCGGAACACGTCCATTTTGACATCCTCGTCGCGGATCTCGATGTTGATCTCTTCGTTCACGACGGGATACACGAAAACCGACGCGAAGCTCGTGTGGCGCCGCGCTTGCGCGTCGAACGGCGAGATGCGTACGAGGCGATGTACGCCAATTTCTGCTTTGAGGAATCCGAACGCGTACAGCCCCTTGATCTCGATCACCGCGCCCTTGATACCGGCCTCCTCGCCGTCGCTCTGATCGAGCACCTCGATGGTGTAGCCCTTTCGCTGCGCCCATCGCTCGTACATTCGCATCAGCATCGCTGCCCAGTCTTGGGCTTCGGTGCCTCCCGCTCCTGCGCTGATCTCGAGCTGCGCGTCGCGGAAGTCATCGGCTCCGGAGAGCAGCGACTTCAGACGGAGTGCCTCTAATTCTTCCGAAACCGTGGCGACTTCGGCATCCAGCTCACGCGACAGTTCCTCATCCGGATCAGAAGCCAGCATGCCCTCGAGATCCTGCGCGCTGGTGAGCCTTCCTTCGATCTTTTCGAATGGATCGATCCACCCCTTCAGCGTCTTCACTTGCTGAACGACCGCCTGAGCGGATTGCTGGTCGTTCCAGAAGCCAGGCTCCGCCATGCGAGCCTCGAGCTTCGTTAGGGTCTCTCGCTTGTCGTCGACGTCAAAGATACCTCCGCAGTTCGGCCAATCGCTCGGCCTCTTCGCGCAGCGCCTTTCCTCGTTCTGTCTCCGCCATTGCGTCCTCTGGGATTACTTACGACGCGAGCCGCCCGCGGATCAGCGGACGGCTCGACACATGACTGCGGACTCACGCAAGATAGTGCGACCCAACTCGCGCAACTACCCCGCATGACGATTAAAACACTTTCTGCCCGCCAGCGAGTAAGTCATTCAACGCTTCCTGAAAGTGTGGCGTCGTCTCCGCGAACTCTCTTCCGACCTGTGTGACGTACTCCTCGTAGCTCTTCTGAATTTCGTCCTTGAAGAGCTGCTTTAGCGTACCATCGCGCAGTCCATCCTGGCGCTTGTGCGGAAAGTACGTCACAAGATCGGATACCAGCGCTCGTGCGAGGCGCTTCGCCTTCGCGTGCGGATCGTTCGCGAGAAATGGATTGATCGGAGTTCTTGCGCCCGTCGGCGCCGCACCGCTCGGCACGGACGAAGGCGCCGGGCGCGAAGCAGCCGCGGGCGGCGGCGCGCTGACGACGGAAGCCGGATTTGTCGGCGCGGGCGCGGCAAATCCGCCGCTCTGCCGCGCCCCCTGCGACGCGCCCGATACCGGTGCGACCGATGCAGCTGAGCCGGCGGGCCCTGACGGTCGGGGGGCGATGATCGGCCGCGCAGCCGGGCCGGCGCTCGACGCGCTTCCTGGCATCATCGGACGCGGCGGAAAGAGTACGGGCCGCCCTGACGCCGCCGGCGCGCTCACCTGCACCTGAGGCTTTGCCGCCGGAGTGCTCTCCGCGATCGCCGATTTCGGGCGACCGGAGGATGGAGGCGGCGCGAGCGCAGCCGCCGGGCCTGGCAGCGGCATCGATGCATGCGTCACGCGCGGTGTCGACGGCAGCGTGTCAAGCAGCGCTGCCGCTAGGCCAGCATTTCCCCGCTGCGCGAATGTCGCAGCGGCGCCCGGCGCGGTACGATTCGAGCTCGCTGCGGTCGTCGGCTTTGAAGAAAACTCATCTTCGATCGACGAACCGGCAGATATTGTGATGACACCGCCGCAAACCGAACACCGGGCCCGTACAGTCGTCGACGGCACCTTGGCGGGATCAACACGAAAAACAGAACGACACTCGGGGCACGAAACGTTCACTTGCCCTCCGTTGCGCTCAGCTTGTCGGGACGAAGCTGGGGTTCTTGGCTCACCGCGGGCGAAGCATCTTGTCGTCGGTCAATTGAGAAGACGGAACCGGGCAGAGTCTTCGCGTAACTCTTCATTTCCGTTGCTAATTCGCTGACCTGCGCTGCGTGCGTGAAGTGCCGGCGCTCATTCGTGACGACGCCGATCGACACTGTCATTAGCGGTACTCGATGCAACTGTCCACGCCGATCCTTTCCAAAAAAATAGCCAGCGCGACGATCCTGCTCCGAATACTGATAAGGAATCAGCGTATCGAACACCTCGACAATCTCAGCGCACGCCTCGTTAACACAGCCAATGGGAATGATGAAGATGAAATCGTCTCCACCGATGTGCCCCACAAATCCTTCATCCAAGCATAACCCCTTCACGACGTCGTGCAGAATCTTGGCGAGAATCCGGATGACGCGATCGCCCTCGTGGTATGAGTACCGGTCGTTGAATTCCTTGAAGTGGTCAAGGTCGGCGTAGCAGGTGGCGAAGAGCTTGCCTTCAGTCAACCTTCTCGTGATCTCCGCTTCGATTTCGACGGCGCCCGGCAGGCGGGTGGAAGGGTGAACTACGAGATCGCGGTCCGAGCGACGAAGCATCGCGTCCAGGCGCGTGGCAGCTTCGGCGGCAAGCATGCTGTCCCGCATCACCTCGTCCGCTCCCGACGCGAAAGCTTGAGCGAAGACCTTATCGTCGTCGCAGGTGGCAACGACGCAGGGGACGACGCCTGTATAGGAGTCGCCCTTGAGGCGGCGAAGCGCGTCAAAGACTGCAAGCTGATCCTTCCGCGCGTCGAAAGCGACGACCCGCGGACGGCCCCTTAGCGACAATGCCATGAGCTCGTCGCCACTCTCCACTGTAACCACGGGAAAGCCCAGCTCCGCCAACCAGTGACGAAGCGCCTCCGGCAGTTGGCCACCGCCTGGTGAGTAGACGAGTGCGTTGGTCTTTGCCACGCGCGCGAGGACGCTTGAGCGAAGGGAAAGGCTGGGTGCGCGGGAGCGCGAGGGGAGGCGATCTACGGAACAACTGCTGACAGAATAATAACTTGCACAGTCACGGCGCGACCTTCGCCTGTCAGCGAACCCGTCACGTTACCCTCGGGGTCTCCAACGGGCCACACACACGGTCATACAAAGACGACCGAGGTGGCAATGGGTCGCGCCATTTGTGTGCAGCACCAGCAGATGGCTGTGCTTGAGGCGCCGGGCAGCAACGCCCTGGCATCTCCATCGGAGCGTCGAGCGGCGACGTCAGATCGCCTTCGCCTCGTCGATGAGCATCACGGGAATGTCGTCGCGGATCGGATAGCTCAGATGACACGACTGACAGAGGAGAGCGGATTCTCGTTCCCGGTACTCGAGTTGGCCTTTGCACTTCGGACAAACAAGGATCTCGAGGAGTTGCGGAGACAAGCTCATTGCGTGCGTTCCCTTGGTAGGCGGTAGCCGAGTCGTTTGAGTGCCCTATCGTTCTTTCGCCAGTTCGCGAGGACCTTTACCCAGAGATCGAGATACACCTGCTCGCCGATGAGCTCCTCGATCTTGCTTCGTGAGACGCGTCCGATCTCGCGAATGCGACTGCCCTTTGCGCCCACGAGAATGAGCTTTTGGCTCTCCCGTTCGACGTAGAGGACGGCACGGATATACAAAGGTGTGCGACCTTCTCGATATTCCTCGACTTCGCTCGCGACGCTGTATGGTACTTCATCTTCGAGCTGCTCGAGTGCGGTCTCGCGGATCAATTCACTCACAAAAAACCGTACTGCCTGAGTGCTGATTTCATCGGCTGGATACAGGAACGGGCTCTCTGGAAGCAATCGCGCGACGTCGGAGAGCAGGAGGTCCACTCCTTCGCCCGTGAGGGCCGAGATGAAATGCACTTCCGGATTGCGCGCTTGGAGCCGGGCACGCTGATCTGGCGATAGGGTGTCGATCTTGTTGAAGGCGAGCAAGACTGGAGCGCGCGGGGGGGCGGCTAGATCGGCTGCTTCCATGAACGATGGAGGGACTTCGCCTGTGGGCTCCGCGACGTAGATAATTACATCGGCATCGGCGACTGCTTCCAGCGAGGTGGCGCGCATTGCGTGCTGGAGCGGATAGGCAGGATTGAGCAAGCCGGGCGTGTCGAGGACGACCATTTGTACGTCGTCGTGTGTTCGAATACCCACGATTCGATCGCGCGTGGACTGCGGCTTGGGGCTGACGATGCTCAATTTTTGACCGACGACGCGATTCAGAAGCGTGGACTTTCCCGCGTTAGGTTTGCCGGCGACGGTGACGATTCCCGCTCGTGTCATTGGCCAAAGATAATGCAAAGCAACGGGCTCCCGTCGACACGTTGTCGACGGGAGCCCGTCAAATGAGAAAGCCGGCGGTGGCCTACTCTCCCGCGCTCTCTCGAGCGGAGTACCATCGGCGCTGTAGGGCTTAACGACCGTGTTCGGAATGGGAACGGGTGTGGCCCCTACGCTCTAACCGCCAGCAATTCGACTTTCGATTTTCTGCAACCGGTCTGGTGTGAGTCTATCCGACGTGTTCTCACGGGCTGCGGGAATTAAGCAGTGCACGTGCGAACGACGTCGACTCGCAATTGATCGGCCGCGAGCAGCGATGCTCGACAGCGGAAGTCGTGGTAGTCGTGATCGGCAAATCGTTAGGATCGTGGTGCTCTGCGTGCAGTTGTTGATGATTTTTGGAGTAGTCAAGCCACACGGGCGATTAGGACCGCTGCGCTTGGAGTGGTTTGCACCACGTCCACGGGCGGCCTATCGACGGGATCGTCTCTCCCGGCCCTTCAGTGTCCCACGAGGGGACAGGGACGATTCATCTTGGGGCGTG
>QHUV01000151.1 GCA_003222065.1 Gemmatimonadota bacterium
CGCGCGCATCGTAAAAGCAGTAGCTCGCGTCTCAGCTCCTCATGTCGCCCTTTGCTCCGCAATCTCCCCCGACTCTATCACCTTGACTCCACTACTCTTCCGCCGCGCCGCATTTACGAGTGCCGTGGCGACCGCGCGCGCTTCGACCGGCTTGTAGGGTCTGGGGACTAGCGGCCCGAGCCACCTCGTGATGCGCTTGGCCACCTCCTCGCCGAGCCGGAGCTCGGCGCGGGGGCCAAGAAGCAGCGACGGCCTAACGATCGTGAGTCGCGGATATCCAAGCCCGCGCAGTGCCTCTTCCAGCTCGCCTTTGACGCGATTGTAGAAGACCCGCGAGCGTGGATTTGCCCCGAGCGCGCTGACAACGAGGAAGTGCTCGCACCCTTGACGTCGACCGAGGCGAGCGAACGCGACTGGGTATTCGTAGTCCACGGTTCGAAACCGCGTTCGCGATCCTGCCTGACGAATCGTCGTCCCCAGTGCGCAGACGATGGCATCGACGGCAAACAGCGCATCGTACTCGTTGAGGTGGTCGAAATCGACGACGTGAGTCTCGAGCTTCGGTGACCGCACATCCGGCGACAGCGGCCGCCTCGTCAGGACGGTAATGCGGCCGAATCCGCTGTCCGCGAGCAATAAGCGCAGACACTCCCGACCGACGAGTCCCGTCGCACCGACGAGTAGTACGGACAGCGATTGGTCAGGCACGGCCCTCCATTCATCCGCGCGCGCTCAATATATCGCGTCCAAAGAGGGCCTGAGCGCTCAGCTTCGCTTTTTGCTCATCTTGGTTGAGCTGCCTTTCGCGGACGCCGCCTTGGCGGGCGTGTGTAGCGGCGTACCGGCGCCGGGAACGACGAACGAGCCCCTCACGTCCGTTCCCTGCACGCTTCCGAGCAGCGATTGATCGCCCGGCTTGCCGCCAAGTGTCCATGACACCTTGACACGACCCTTCGCGTCGCTCACGGCACGACTCGGCGTCACGTTGCCCGATCGCGTCGAGAAGCTGAGGCGCGCATCGGGCACGGGATTGCCATACGCGTCGGTCACGAGGGCGACGAGATGCTTGCCGCGCGCATGCGTGTTCCTGCTGTCTCCCGCTGCATCGTCGAAGGACAGATTCGCCGGCGCGGCAGGACGCGCGACGGCGGTCATCTTGAGCAACCTGTTCATTCCATCGAGGTGCACGGCGAGCGAATGATCTCCGGCCGCATGGCCGAGCGTCCAATGGATGCGCGCAATACCGAGCGAATCGGTGTGAATCGACGTGTCGGGCACCGTGCCTTCCGATGGCGACAGCTCGAGCTCAGCGTCCGCGACGCCGTTTCCGGCTGAATCCACGACACGAAGCACCAGGGCCTTGGCGAGCGGCTCGCCGGCAGCGCCGCGTTGGGCGTCACCGGACACGACGACGAGACCGACAGCCGCGCCGGCCTGTGCGGTCGCACGGACTGTTGCTGGAGGCACGGCGCCCTTGCCGTGACCACTCCCGACTTGCGCGCGCAGGCGCTGAGTGCCGGCCTTTGGACCGAGTGTCCAGCGCGCGCGCGCTTCGCCGAGTGAGTCTGACCGGGCGTCGAGCGCCGTGGAACGGCCGCCGTCGAGCGCAACCCACGAAACGGGAACGTCGGCGAGCGCACGGCCGGTGGAGTCCGACACGCGGATCGCGATCGTGTCCGTGAGTTCGTGCCCCGCCGCGCCACTGGCGTGCTCGGTCAGCACGGTGAGCCGCGTGTTCGCGCCGACCGGCTCCGCTTCGGCGCCGATCGCGAGCGCACTGTCGATGCGCTCGACAGTCGCGAAGAGCGTTTGCCGGCCCGGCAAGTCGCCGAGCGTCCATACCGTCCGCACTCTGCCGTCGGCATCCGTGATCGCCGAAGACGGCTCGAGACTCCCCTGTCCATCGGTGAGCCGGAACTTCACGAGCACACCTTCGACCGGGCGTGCGCGCCGGCTGGTGACGCGCACAACGACCGCTTGTGGCAGGAGGCCGCCGGCCAACGCCCGCTGACTGCCGCCGGCAACCGTGGTGAGCTCGGCGGCCGTGGCAACCACGGTCAGGGGGGTACGTCCGGAGACGCCGTTCACCGTTGCCGTTGCGATCGTGCGACCAGCCATCGTGCCGGTCACGGCGCCTAACGTGTCGATCGTCGCCACGCTCGTGTCGTCGAGACGCCACTGTGGCGTGAGACCGATGACGGGATGGTTGCGCGCGTCGCGCGGGATGGCGCGGAGCGGTTTGCGCTCCCCTTCGGCGACGACGGGCGTCGTGTCGTTGGCGACGCCGACGACGTCGACCGAGATGACCGTCTGCCTAACGACGATGCGCGACCGCGCGATCAGGTTGGCGACGGCGACGCTGATCGTCGTCGATCCTGGCCCTTCGGCGATCACCGAGCCATCCGCCAGTACGACCGCGACTCTGGGATTTTCACTGACCCACGTCGGCTGGGCGCCGACGAGAAGCGCGCCGCTCTTGTCTGTGATCGTCGCCGCGAGGTGGATCGTGTCGCCGATCGAATACGCCGTGTCGGCTAGCGGACGTAGCCCGACCCACGCGGCGCCGAGGTTGCCGATCGTCTGATGACTCGCGGACTTCCCGATGACGCCGTACGAGTAGAGGAACGACACGATCGACACGAGCGCCGCGCCGGTTGACGCAGCCATCGCGACGAGCTTTCCAGCGTTATGGATCAGCGGCTTCTGTGGGCCGCCGATGTGAGTGGGGGAAGCCATACAGTAAAGGGACGGAATCGGCGGCGGTCCCGTCACGGTTAGACGAGCATCTTGGCGCGGCGATTTGGGAATGACCGAACGATGCTTTCTGGCCGTCTTCATCGGCGTATTTGTCCGACTCGCCGACGCACCGCGGTTCGACAGCAGTTAGGGCGCTCAACCTCGAGGAGAGTCTCATCGCGGGCATTTCGCCCGCGCGTCTGTCCTAGCGGGCGTGCCGATGTCGACTGACGAGTACAGCCACAGCGGTCAGCCGTGAGCGATCAGCATTGAGCCAGGTCATTGGAGGTCGGTGCGGCGAATCGAGATCGCGACGTCGACTGATGAGCCCAGCCCAGAGCCGGTCAGTTGACAGCAATCAGCCGTGAGCCCCTTTGTCATCCTGAGCGAAGCGAAGGATCTGTTGTCGTCCAATCAACAGCAGATCCTTCGCGTCGCTCAGGATGACAGATGACAGATGACAGCATGATAACACTTGGATACCCGAGGGCCTCTTTGCCAGAATCCGCGAACGATTCTCAACCGCAGGAGGAAAAGCAATGACAGTCAGCCGACCCATCGCGGCACTGCTCGTCGCTCTGATGTTCGCCACACCGACTCGAGCTGTCCGCGGGCAAGGACCCGCGAAGCCGACCGGCGAACCAGCGTCGGCGCGAAGCGCGATCGACGCCGCGAACACCCGTTTCAGCGATCAGTTCAACAAGGGCGACGCCGCCGAAGCCGCGAAGGTGTACACGTCCGACGCGATCCTCATGCCGCCTAACGGCGCCCCCGTGAAAGGACAATCCGCAATCGCCGAATTCTGGACAGGGGGCTGGAAGGCGGGCATCCGCAATGTGAAGTTGGCAACGACCGAGTTCGCCGTGCATGGCAATTACGCCCACGAGCTCGGGACGTACGAATTAGAGGTGCACAAGCCGGATGGCACGGTCGCGGGACGAGACCATGGCAAGTACATGGTCCTGTGGAAGCGCGCCCCGGGCGGAGAGTGGCACTGGTATCGGGATATCTACAACTCCAGCGTCGCCGCCACTCCAGGCAAGTGATTCGGTAGCCTTTTCCATCCGACGCCTTTGCATCGCACCCGGGATAACGAGCCCAGTTTCGAGAGGACAGCAACGAGCAGTACGCTTTGAGATTAAAAGGTCAGGAATATGAGATGGCACTCTCCCTCTCTGTCATTCCTCACCCTTTCAAACTCACGGCTCGCATCTCTAGGCTGCCTTCTCGAAACTGGGCTCACTGTCCTGGGTGACATGCGTGAGCCGACGCATCGCACAAGCAGGAACCGATATTGACAGCTCAGGCCTGAAGTAGCCTAACGAGCTCTCTCCAGCTCCACTCGATTCCAGCCGCCTCTGGTTGCCGCCGCGTCGTACGTGCTCTCGAGGAATTCGAGCACGACGGTTTCCGGATTCGGCGAGTTGCGCACTGCTTCGTACGGCAGGATCCAGTCGTGCATCATCGCGTTATATGATGCGCCCGCCGGGCGAATTTGCGCATCGGCGCAACCGGGTGGCTCGGGATACGCGTAGGCATAAAACGCCGGCTCCTCGACCGGCGAGCCGATGCTACCCGGCCACCATCCCGCGCTGATGCACTCGTGCGAGTACGCCTCGAGAGTGACCCAGTCAGGGCAATTCGGAATGCCTCCAGGATGCGTCGGCGCACGCCGCCCCGAAAAACGAGTGCAGGCCAGGTCGAAGGAGCCCCAGAAAAAGTGCGACGGACTACTCTTGCCGACAAAACGGCCGCGGAACTCCTTCAATATGCGATCCGACTCGGCGAGGATGCGCCAGCAGCGCTGCGCCGCGTCCGCGTCATAAGAGGCATGCACGCGATCGTCCGGGAACGGAGTGACGTCGTTGGCGATCTCCATTGGTCTCGGAAAAATCTTCGGCGCGATATCGAGGGAGCGGAGCGTCGCCATGTAGTCGCGATAGAAGTCAGCGACGGAGCACGCCTCGAGCGGTAGCGTTCGCACATCACCATCGCTCGTTCTGACAACGAGCCTATGATCAAGGAAGTCGAATTCGACGTCGACCAAGCGGTCGCCCACCGGCATCGGCGACGTGGCGAGTCCGCGCGTCGTGACATAGAGGACCACCTGCCACCAGTGGTTCTGCATCGGCGCCAGCGCGAGCCGCGTCTTGCCGACGATTTGCACCCAGCGGTGAAGCGTGGCGTACGTGTCCTGCCACTCGGTGAGTGGAAGTGCCGGCCACGCTTCGTGGCCAGTGATCGGTTGCTGGTGGCTGGTAGTCACGCTCGACGCTCCGCGCTCAACGCGCGATCGGCGCCGGTTCGATAAACAGCTCGTCGGCGTAACACCACGCCCAGTCTTCCCCAGGCTCGAAGCTGCGGATGATCGGGTGGCCGGTCGAATGATTGTGCTTCGTCGCGTGCTTGTTGGGGGAGTTGTCACAGCAGCCGACGTGTCCACACGTTAGGCAAAGACGCAAGTGCACCCACCGGCCATGCATCTTGAGACATTCCTCGCAGCCCTCGGGCGTCCGCGGCTTGACAGCATGAACTTGGTCGAGATGCGTACACGTAGTAGTCATGGCTTCTCCCCGTATCACAAGCGTATCCTGAAGGTATAGCGTCTCGGACAAGACGCTTCGATCTTTGAGACATGAACGGCCTCGAACTCGTCCTGCTCCTCCTCGCGGTCTCCGCGGGCCTGCGGATCCTGGCCCGACGCTTGGCCGTTCCATATGCGGCGGTGCTCGTGGTGGGCGGACTGGTGCTCGCGTTCATGCCCAATTTGCCGCGGCTCGAGCTCGCGCCGGACGTCCTGTTTCTGATCTTCGTTCCGCCGCTTCTGTACTGGGGCGCCATCTCCTTTCCATTGCGTGACTTTCGTCGCGAGCTCGGACCAATCCTTCGGCTCGCGGTTGTTTTGGTCCTGGTATCCACAGTCGCCGTGGCAGCACTCGTCCATGCAATCGATCCCGCGTTCACATGGGCGGCGGCCTTTACTCTGGGCGCGATCGTTTCACCGCCAGACCCGGTTGCTGTGCTGTCGCTCTTGCGCTCGCCGTCGCTGCGGGTGCCGCGCCCGATCGAGAGCATCCTCGAGGGCGAGGGGCTCCTCAATGACGCGACGGCGCTCGTCGCATACCGGATCGCCGTGGCGGCGGCGGTCACCGGTGTGTTTTCACCGCTGCGTGCCGGGGCGCAGTTCATCGTCGCGGCGGCAGGCGGTGTCGTCATTGGGATTGTCGTAGGGTATGTCGTGCTTCGCCTGCACCGCCTAACGCGATCGGTCGCCGTCGCCGAAAATACCGTCTCCCTGCTCACGCCCTACGCGGCGTATCTGCCCGCCGACCTCATTGGCGCCTCGGGCGTGATCGCCGTCGTCGCCGCCGGCATGTATGTCGCGCGGAACGTGACTGATATCGGCAGTCCAGCAGCTCGCCTGCAGAATCAAGCAATGTGGTCGATCGTGACATTTTTGCTCGAGAGTCTCGTGTTCATTCTCGTTGGACTCGAGCTGCCGTCCGTCACGCGCGTTCTTACCGCCGGCTATCCGATCGCTTGCCACTGACAACTGCGACGGGTGCACCATTTCCGGCGCGCGAGCAGATCATTTTCATCACCTTCTGCGTCATCTTCGTCACGCTGGTCTTGCAGGGTCCCACGCTCGCGCCGTTGGCCCGCTGGCTCGGCATTCGTAGCGACGGACGCGCGGAAGATGAAGAAGCGCATGCCCGGCTCACGGCGGCCGAAGCTGGTCTCAAGGCGCTCGGGTCAGCGGAGGTCACCGATTCCCAGTATCCGGAGATCGCGCGCTATCTCCGACAACGGCATCGGCAACGCGCGCGGCGCTGGGCGGCACAGGAGGCGCGCCGGCTCGACCATCGGCCTGACGAGGCCGCGCATGAGCATTTCGTGGCTGCGCCGTCTCACGACGCCGGCGCCCTCGACGATCGACGATCGGCCGAGTATCGCCGGATGCGTGCAACGATGATCCGCGCTGAGCGTCAAGCGTTGCTCGACCTGCGCGACGGAGACGTCATCGGAGACGACGTGATGCGGCGCATCCAGCGCGACTTGGACTTGGAGCTGATTCTCCTCGAGAGTCGCGAGCCGGTCGTTGAAAGCGACGCGATGAGCGTTGATGGTCAGGAGTGACCCATCATGTTCTCCATCTTCGCCTTCACCGCCGGCCATTCATCATCGGTGATGCTGAAGTAGACGGAATCCCGCGACGAGCCGTCGCTGTTGATCATGTGCTTGCGCAGCGTGCCTTCCTCGACGGCGCCGAGACGCAGGATCGCCGCGCGCGAGCGCTCGTTGCGCGAGCTCGTCTTGAGCTCGACGCGGAGATATTTCCATTGCTCGAAGGCGAGGCGTAGCATGAGATACTTCGCCTCAGTATTGACGTGTGTTCGCTGGAAATCACGCGCGATCCATGTCCAACCGATCTCCGCGCGTTTGTGCTCCGGCGCGATGTTCGCGAACCGACTGCTGCCGACGACGCGCTTCGACGCGCGATCGATCGTCGCGAAGGGCACCGCCGTGCCCTCACGCTGCCATTGCAGCGCCGTCTCGACGTAGAGGAACATGTCGTCGCGGTTCCGCACGCGCGACGTGGTGTATCTCCAGATCTCGGGGTCGAGCCCGATCTCGCACAGCGCGTCGACGTGCGCGAGGCTGAGCGGCTCGAGGATGACGCGTGAGCCGGTCAGGGTCCTTGAATCCATCGTCATACTCGGATCGGTCACTGAAAATAGAATGTCATCCCGGAGCAGCGCCGCCTTTCGCCCGCCGCACGCCGCGCAGATTCATCACGCCACGTAATAAAAACACGGCGGCGAAGGCCACGTCGAGCCAGAGCGACGTTGTAACTGGCCGGCCATGCGACCAGAGAGGATGCAGGGCGACAAACAACCCGAGCGCGATCATGATCCAGCCCAGCACGAGGCGAAGTCGAGTCATCATCGGCCGCTCCGTC